>CAXMUG010000001.1:0-15443 GCA_964196535.1 uncultured Mycobacterium sp.
CTCTGTCTTTGTGATAGCACCACCTGCATCACATCACCTTCACGTATGTATTCGCGGGTTTCATCCACTGCTTGTTTAAACTTATCCTCAGGAAATTCTGAAACAAAGTTGACAGGCACTTGCGGAGCTTTTGCGGAAACATCTGGCACGGGTTGTTGCAGCATTGCAGCAAGTTCATCTAAATGCTCTTCACCTGACGCTAATGCACGCTCTTGTTTTGGGTCAACATGAACAATGATAAATATTTTTCCGCTTAAGCTATCGAATACCACTAACTCTTTTGACACCATGAGAAAAATATCGGGTGTTTGCAAAACATCCGGCTTAGCCTCTCTTTGCAAACGTGGTTCAATATATTGGATGGTTTCGTAACCAAAATATCCTACGACTCCACCAGTGAAACGCGGCAATTCTGGAATATCAGGCACATTGAATTGTTGTAGAAAACTTTTCACCCAAGTTAGCGGGTCTTCAGCTTGTTCCTCATTCGCGTGGTCATCTTTCTCATGCACCACTGTATTGCCGAACACTTTGATGCGTTCAGCACAAGACAAACCTATAAACGAGTAACGACCCCATAGTTCACCACCCTGTACCGATTCAAATAAATAGGTATAAGGCTGATGAGCCAGTTTTAGATAAGCACTAAGCGGGGTATCAAGATCAGCTAACACTTCCCGCACCAGCGGAATGCAGGTATAGCCTTGGCTAGCTAGTGAATCAAATTGTGCGGAATCCATGTCATCTCCAGAATATTAAAAAGAAAAGCGAGTAAAAACGTTAGTGTTGTACTAGCAACGCCAACTAAAAAACTCAGCAATTCCTTTCTGCAATGAGATGAACATTGAAAAATAATTCCTTACACGGTTGAAAGAAGGTACTGCGGTATCTCCGCAATGGAGTCAATTATATAGTCTGCGCCCAAAGCATCAACTCCTTTCCCCTGATGATACCCATAACTGACACAAAATGACTTCATATTTGCCGATCGAGCAGCTTTTATATCACTAGCGGAGTCACCAACCATCACCGCCTGAAGTGGACTGAGATTAGTTTGCTTGAGAATCGTTTGTAACACCTGAGGGTCAGGCTTTTTAACTGACAAGTCATCACCGCAGATCAGATAATCGAAAAAATGGTCTATTTCAAATGCCTCCAGGAGTGGTGGCGTGAATCTTCTCGGCTTATTGGTCACACAAGCCAAGATATAAGATTGCTCACGCAATGCCATTAAACCTTCCAATGCACCAGTGTACATCGCACTCTCAACATTTATATGTTGTTCGTAGATATCAAAAAATAATTGATGCGCCTGCTTAAATAATTCTTCAGGAGGCTCGCCATCTAATTGACCCGTTAATGCGCGTTTAATCAAACGACCCGCGCCATTGCCAATCCAATCGCGCACTTGAACTAGATCGCGCGTAGGAAAATTTAATTCCTGCAACATTTTATTCATGCTGATGGCAATATCCGGCGCACTGTCCACTAATGTGCCGTCCAAATCAAACATCACACAACGCGTTTGCGCTAGAGATTGAGCACTCAAACCAGAAATATTCTAAAAGAAACGTATTAGGAAGTGACTTTATTGCAGCTAGCTAATTGCTCACGCATATTAGCAATGGTGCCTTGATAATCTTTGGTATTAAAAATTGCAGAACCTGCAACAAAAGTATCTGCGCCCGCTGCTTTTATTTCTGCAATGTTATCGACCTTCACCCCGCCATCAATTTCTAAGCGAATTGGCAAACCAGACTGGTCGATAATTTTTCTAGCTTTTTTTAATTTTGTGAGTGCTGCAGGTATGAATTTTTGCCCACCAAAACCAGGGTTAACAGACATGAGCAACACCATGTCTACTTTATCAAGCAAATATTCCAACTGACCAAGTGGCGTAGCAGGATTAAATACCAAACCTGCTTTACAGCCTTGATCGCGTATTAACTGCAAGCTACGATCAACATGCTCAGAGGCTTCTGGATGGAAAGTGATATAACTTGCTCCTGCTGCAGCGAATTCTGCAATCATTCGATCTACTGGTTTTACCATCAAATGAACATCGATTGGTGCCTGTACACCATAGTCTCGCAAGGCCTTACATATAACCGGCCCAAACGTAAGGTTCGGCACATAGTGATTATCCATTACATCGAAGTGGACAATATCAGCACCTGCAGCAAGCACTGCATTCACCTCTTCACCGAGGCGCGCAAAATCTGCAGACAATATTGAGGGTGCTATCCAGTCCATTGTTGAGTCTGTTGACATAAATTCACTACATTTGACTAAAATGAGGCTCGCACTTTAGCTTATCAGCATGTAATTTGCAGCAAAGTTCCAGTAAACTTTGTCCACAGATAGGCATCAATTATCTTCACTCAAAGAAAATAACACTCATCAAGAAAGCCCAAGGAGAGATCACAATAATGGACTTACAACCGTATTACTTCCCTGCCGCAATCGCGGGCCATTTACTTGCAGCAGTGATCTGGGTAGGTGGAATGTTTTTTGCCTATATCTCACTAAGACCTGCGGCAGCAAAAGCACTGGAAATGCCTCAACGACTTAAATTATGGAAAAGAACACTATCTAGTTTTTTCTTCTGGGTATGGGTCTGTGTGATTACATTGCCTGCTACCGGTTACTGGATGATCGTCTCACATTACGGCGGTATGGCACGTGTGGGCTGGCATATTCACCTTATGCAAGTAATCGGCATAATAATGATTTTAATTTTTATGCACGTATTTTTTGCGCCCTTTAGACGCTTGTGCAAAGCCGTGAAGCAAGAAGATTTTCAGCTAGCGAGTGAAAGCCTTGCGCAGGTTCGTAAGTTTATTGGGATTAACTTATTACTTGGTGTGATTGTGATTATCTTTGCAAGCGGTTTGCGTTACATCGCAACCTAAACCGCTCGCAGTCAATTAGCTTATTTTGATTATTACTCTTTGCAACCTAGTGAAGAGTAATAAGCAGCTAAATTAGCCATATCTTCATCACTTAAACTTGCCACCATTGGCGCCATTTGAGCATTTACTCTAGTGCCATCTTTAAAAGCTTTAAGTTGTGCTAACAAATACTGCTCTTTCTGCCCGGCTAAATTTGGCCAAGTACCGGTTGGGCTTATACCTTCTCCACCATGGCAAGCTGCACAAGTAACTGACTTAGCTTTACCTGCATCCGCATCACCTGCATGAACGACAACTGAAGAGAGTGATAACAAAAAAATACCAACAACGCCTACTAAGTGTTTCATTTAAAATGCTCCGAATTATTGTAGTGAAATTTTATACGCTTTAGATTGCTTATATTAGCTAATGGTTCATTAGCTAAGCAGATTTTCGCATAATTTTACTCATTTTATCCATTGCCTAGATGTGGGATCTGATTGGAGTCCGACATATTCACTCGAAGATTACGAGTAACGTACATCAGTACCATCAACACAGGTAATAATAACATCGTACTCATTAATAACGCATAGCCTCTAACTGCAATCACTATCCTTCGCAGTGTTAACGTTTGATTCATATTTTTAACTACACCTTGATAAGTGTTTTTTTACACTACTCATACTCGTAGAGCTCCCATGAAAATATTATTAAACCAATACCTGTAAGTACGGCTAATAAAATCAAAATAAAGAGCCCCGCGTAACATTTCACTTCCATGGTTTAGGATTAATTAATGATGTAGGGCTATTAGGGAAAAGTGGCAAAAAAGTGCACCCTTTATGAATAATTATGGATGGCGCTATTAGCACTTAATATCCCGACCAATGCACTGAAAATCACGACCGAATGCACGTCTATATAGCAGTTAGATTGCGACAAAAACCCTCTTTCCGGCCAGCCATGAAAACAGGCATTTTAGCAATTTCTGTTGGAAATTCAGTTGATTAGGCACTCTAATCCTTTGTATATAAATAATTGAGTACAATATACTAAGGACCTCACCCCATGCTTACACAATCAAAAAAACAAACGACGCTGAAAAGCTTTTCGCATTTGCCGCTATTTGTGTTGCTGTGTTTTTTATTCAGCCTTCCGATATCATCCGTGTCCGCTAACATGTTGATCAGTGAAGCCATACTGCATTTTGAACCCGGCAAACCATTACGCAAAGACATTGAAGTAGAAAATCTTGGCGATGAAACAATGTATGTTCAAGTAGAACCGATGATTGTTCGCAGTCCTGGCACGGAAGATGAAGAACGAGAAATTTTTAAAAATCCTCGTGAAGCAGGGTTACTCGTAACACCAAACAAAATCGTTATACCTCCCAAAGGTAGAAAGCTAGTACGTTTTGTTGTGCTCAAACAACCCACAGAAAAAGATGCCGTCTACCGTGTGACATTTAGACCTGTTACCAACGGTGTGGTTGGAGAAAAGGAACAGATCGGTGTAAAGGTTATTCTTGCCTATCAAGTACTGGTGCTTGTACAACCCACAAACCCAAACCCTGATTTGATTGTAAAGCGCGAAGGCAATCAACTTAAATTTAAGAATAAGGGCAACACCAATGTATTGCTACGAGAAGGCAAGCAATGTCCATCAAAAAATGCAAGCGAAGAAGAATGCGAGGTATTGAGAGGCCACCGTCTTTATGCCGGCAACGAATGGTCTGTTGAACTTCCCTCTAAACGCCCAGTTGAATACTACATAAGCATAGGAAATAAGAACTCAATCGAAAAGTATTAATCCTTAATTGCCAATAAGCCATGCAAACTTCTTGCCTAAATTTATTTAGTCGAAGTTCATCCGCTTACATGCAACGCACCCTGTCGCAATTTCTGTTAACCGTTTTGCTATCCCTGATAGCAACTTTTTTTGTGAGCACCCCCTTATTTTCTGCTGAAGAAAATACTGATTCAGATCTGAAAACCAGGCCCGGCCCTCCACCCGGTTTTGAAAATTTAGCCAACCCTCAAACTACTTCAGTTGACGTCTACTATGGCAATAGAAACGTAGGCACTGTGCTGGCCACCTACACACCTACCACGCTAGAACTTGAATCACCTGGTGCTGTCGTGTCTTTAATTCCACGTATTACAAGTCAAATAGAAGTTGAAGCTGCATTGAGTGGCCCGCTTAATACAAACACAGAAAAAGTTTGTCTTAGAGAAACCCAGCGCGATTGCGGTAATCTGGAGCCCACAGTTGCTGGAGTAATTTTTGATGAGGGATATTTCAGATTATATGTATTTGTAAATGCGCTTTATCTTGGACAAAAAGAACTTGTTAGCACAAAATTTCTACCTGACTCTACCGCAGAATTTTCGACAGTTAATCTATTTTCTACAAATGTTAGTGGCATTGATGATAATGATACCTATACATTCGGCGCTACACATATTGCTGCACATAAAAACTCACGCTTTCAATTTGATTGGAACCAAACTGATACGCGCGATTTAAGGGTTGATAACTTTTCTTTACAACATGATAAAAACGCATGGTCTGCCGAGGCCGGAGTATTTAATTCAACGACAAGAAATGCGAGTTTCATCAATGATGCAGATTTGTTTGGCGCACGTATTTACTCATCCACCAATACACGCACTGATTTAGAGTACTCACAAAGCACACAATTATTTCAATTTTTAAATTCACGCAGTCTTATTGAGATATTCAAAGATGACGTTCTCATTTCAGTTACTGAATACGAAGCAGGTAACCAACAAATAGACACTATAAATTTGCCGGGTGGATCGTATCCCATCAAGCTGCGCATGACGGATGCTCGTGGCGGTGTTCGTGAGGAGGAATACTTTTTTGTTAAATCCGCCTTACTGCCCCCTAAAGACCAGCCGCTTTATTTTGCTGAGTTTGGAAGAATTGGTGAGTCTGACGAGCAAGATACTTTCCCTGAATATACAAATGAGCATTTAGGTCGCGCTGGTGCATCTTATCGACTAAGCGATAATTTTGGTGTCGACTTTGAATACTTATATGGTGCAGATACCGGAGTGCTTCAAGGTGGTGCAGTTTTTTTGGGCACCAATTACAATCTGCAAGGACATGTAATGCAAAGTAGTGAAAGCGACTGGGGGGTCGATATAATCGGCCAGCTTAATCGAAAGAATTTAAGCTTGAATGTTAGTTACCGCGAAGTAAATTCAGATGAGGATAGAAGCGTAAACAATATCCAGTTAATTCCAAATAGCTTTACGCAAAGCAGTTTCTCCACTAGCACTTTATTTTTCGATGGAACATTAGCTGTGCGTGCACGGCAAAACAAACGTGTGAATCAAGAAACCATTGAAACCTATGGCTTTGAATATCGAAAACCATTGTATCGTCGCAACCGTTTTCAAATTGATTTGACCACAAGCACATTTGTAGAAGATGATGATTTATCGATGTGGGTTGGACTATCTTTTAATAGCTATTCAGGCAACAAGCAATACACAAGCGATGTTCGCTATGTCAATCAAGAAACCGATGGTTCCGCCGAGCAAGATATTGAATTCAATGGTGAAGTAACGTATTCAGATAATGATCCTGACTTTGGAGATTATAGTCTTGGCTTATTTACCAATGACACAATTGATCAAACGGCAATAGGTACCCGTGTACGTAGTCAATCCGCTTTAGGTAGAGGTGATTTTCTTTATGAGCAGGTTGATGACAAGTCCTCTGGAAACTATTCACGTTACTTTGGCAATGGCAGCTTCAGTGTATTATCAAGCGGTAGTGATATCGCGTGGGGAGGTGAACGAAACTCTAGATCTGGTTTAATTGTTGAATTAGAAAGTGAATTAAGCGACTCACCCTTTGAAGTGTTTGTGGATCGACAACCTAAAGGTTATGCAAAATCAGGTAAATCTACTGTAATTGGTTTACAACCATACGAAAGCTATGAAGTGCAAATTAAACCGCGAGGCAACGAGATCGTGCATTTCGAAGAAAAGATAGAAAATGTAACGCTTTATCCTGGTAACGTGGAAACGCTTCATTGGCAAGTAACGCCAGTAACGGTATTAATCTCCAATGCAGTATTTGAGGATGGCGCCGCTGTGGCCCATGCAAGATTTGAAAATGCCATAGGGTATGCCAGTACAGATGATAGCGGCTGGTTTCAAATTGAAATCGCAAATCGTGAACCGCTAGTGTTGTCAAAAGGTGGCGAGCCCGTGTGTAAGATTACTTTACCAGCGTTTGAAGCCGAGCAAGGTGTTGCCATCCTTGACCAGGTTACCTGTTCACCTATTCAGGACTAACGAGCAACTCAATAGTGGAAGAATAGCGACCGCCCGATGCACCAGTTAAATTGACTTCTGGAATCACTATCGAAAGGTTTGCTGTAGGCTGATTACAAGGCTCTCGGCGTTTTAAACGCTTGCCCCTTAAACCCGTTAAAGGCACACCAGGAGCAAGTTCAGTGCGCCCATTCACTCGGGGACGATCATTAAAGTAGAGTTGATAGGCAATCGAGTCAAAAGTACTTACTAAAACAAATTCTCCACTCTGACTATCGCCACCTGCACTAATGCTATAGGGCCCTTGAGGAAGCAGGGCCACACAGATATTTTGGTTTGCAGTGATATCCCCTGATCCAATAGTCCACCTGCCAAGGTTAAAGGATTGTAACTCTGAAACAATAATTTGGGCATGTACTATTACCGCCAGCATGGCTATCAGCAGCAGAAAAACACTACTTACATATTTAAATATGGAACTTATTGACACGCTTTATACCGTCTGTGTATAAAAAGCTAAGGCTAGTTAGGTACGACCAGTATTGCCAAGACTCCAGCAAATAAACCGCTAGTAGCATTGGATAATTGAGTTGAGGGAATCCTAATTTGCAGATTGGCATTTTCTCTTGGTGTACGAGGACCTGTATTCCCAGGGTCACAGTTTGTATTTCCCACAGCGTACGCTACCCTATTTCTTCTATAGGTGCCATTGAGTGCATCGTCTTGGTTATACAAGGTAGTGCCCGAAGATAATTGCACTTGGCCGGCTGTATCAACCTCATCATTCCAGTACACATCATAATAAATTTGATCTACGCCATTTGAAATTGTAAAAACGGAGGGGTCTATCGTATCACCATCACCTGTTGCCTGAATAGCGTATGGTGATCCTTGGTTTGTTTTTCCTATACAAACATTTTCATTGTCGGCTAGATCACCATCACCCACTGTCCATGCACCAAAACTAAAAGCCCTCATACCGAAAATAACAATGCTATCGCGTATGGTAACGTTGATATCTATTGTTGAAGTAGATGCAAAACCTACAGAGCCTTGAGTGGTGGCAGCTTGTAGTGAATTACCTATCAGCAAAATCACTAGTATGAGACTGACAATACAAACAATTGATTTTGAGACAAGCAAGTCGCATTTAAAACTTTTCACTCACATAAATAAAAAAAGTGTTGCCAATAAAACATTGACAACACTTTATCTAAAATTGAAAGTGCGACTTAGCGAGGTGCTAATAGTATCGTTAGCTCGTCTGTATAAGTAGCGGCTGGCACTTCTGCTAAACCGTTCAATGCAGGATCTGTCTCAGGGATGCTAATTGCAATCGTAGCAGCGCCTTCAGTGCCCACACTACAATCAACAGAGCTTTGATTTGCATTTTGGAACGAAGAATCTACAGAAGCGTTATCTAAATCAACCGCATTGGCAACAACGCCATCATCAAAGGTAACATCATAAACGACAAGATCTGCGCCATTAGTTAAGAAAAAGTCCGTCGCAATTCCGTTCGCGCTTGTAGCAGTAATTTCGTAATTAGCACTACCGTTTCGATAAATACATGCAGGCGTAGAATCTGTAACTGGTGAACCTGGAGTATATGTATTACCAGTCATTGGCAATAAGCCACTAATCTGCACAAGATTTTCAACTGTAACACTAATATCCACCGTACCCGTTGAAGTAGCTCCTAGAGCACCATCGGCAGTTACCGCGAAACTGTTCCCTGTGAACGCGAGAAATCCCGCTACCGTCAATCCTTTAACTAATTTCTTCATATCCATCTTCGTTTTCCTTATTCAAAGGTTAAAAAGTTTCCCGCGTACAAATGGGTGTTAAAATTCTTGCTGTGTCAGGTTTCCTATAAGGGCCCAATCACAGATCTAATGTGCAAAAGTATATCTTGACGTTGGGCTTTGAATTATCTCGACCGACCAGATAAAGCGTCTTAGTTACAAAAGGTTATGGAAATAACTAGAGTGTTAAGGTGGGTCTAAAAGTGACAAATATGGTCTATTACCAATAGCAGATGCGAATTATTTCGCTGGTTTTTTTGGAATTTATTTATACATCTATAACGAAGTATTATAACTAATGAACTTAATTAAAGATCTAGGCGCATTAAGGCTTCTCCTTATTGCAGCCGCCTTACTCATCGCATTTTTATCACCCGATCCAGGCACAGCAGTCGATCTTGATGGTTGGAGAATAGTTCCAACTGCGGTCATACCTGCAACGACACCATTAATATTCATGGTGCTGATGTTTGATTTTATGATGTGTCGCATACGCATGTCCGATGAGGCAGTACGCAGTAAATTTAGTACTATAGGTTACATAGAGCTTGCAACGACTCTTTTCTTATTAATTATGTGGCTACCTTTCTTTTTAGCTATTGGCCGTTAAAAAACATCATTAATTATTACTTCTAATGCTTAACTATATTTGGTTCAGCTTTTTTATTGCTGCGTTTCTCAGCTGTATTTTTCAAACACTAGTTAAAGATAATAGCGCTATCTTTGCGCAAGTTGTGCAAGCGACATTTGATATGGCGAGTTTAAGTGTTGAGATTGCACTCGGCCTAGTGGGCGTATTGTGCTTATGGCTTGGCTTTTTCACCATTGCAGAACGCGCAGGTTTTGTAGAATTGCTGACTAAGGCATTTCGACCATTGTTTAAACAGCTGATGCCGGAAGTGCCTAGCGATCATCCTGCGATTGGATCCGTCACCATGAATATGGCAGCCAATATGCTGGGGTTAGATAACGCCGCGACACCTCTTGGCCTTAAAGCTATGCAAGACCTGCAAGACCTAAACCCTAAAAAAGATACTGCCAGCAATGCACAAATATTATTCTTAGTTTTAAATACCTCTTCTGTCACTTTGTTGCCCGTTACTATTTTTCTATTTCGCGCGCAACAAGGATCGGTAGATCCAACGGCAGTCTTTATTCCTATTTTATTAGCCACCTGTGCATCCACTTTGGCGGGACTATTAATAGTTGCCTACATTCAGAGACTAAATCTATTCAATAAAACCGTATTGCTTTATGTTTTAGGATTATTCGCCGTGATTGGGTTGTTATTAATGTTTCTTCTGAATAGCAATTCAGCCTCACTAGCCGAACGTTCTAGCTTGTTAGGCAACTTACTCTTGCTACTGGTTATCATTTCGTTTTTGACGATGGGCTTTTTTCGTAAAGTAAATGTATATGACGCCTTTATCGATGGAGCCAAGCAAGGCTTTGATGTGGCCTTAAAAATTATTCCTTATTTGGTTGCTATGTTAGTCGCTATTGGAATGTTACGCGCTAGCTTAGTGTTAGATGCAATTTTAGCCGGCGTTGAAAAAATTGTGGTTGCCTTGGGATTAAATCCAGACTTCATTGCAGCTTTACCCACAGCATTAATGCGACCCTTTTCAGGCAGCGGTGCTCGCGCAATGATGCTAGAAACGATGAATACTTATGGCGTAGATTCTTTTGCCGCCAATGTTGCCGCCATTGTACAAGGCAGCACGGAAACTACCTTTTATGTATTAGCGGTGTATTTTGGTAGCGTCGGCATCCAACGCGTACGCCACGCTATTGGCTGTGGTTTGTTTGCAGATTTTGTTGGCATTACCGCGGCGATATTTATTGGCTATTGGTTTTTTTCATAAATATTTATTAGCAGTGACTTCCCACTCCTCAAAACAGACTTTATAATAGGTAACTTGTAAAAAGCCGAGATTCGCAATGGCTAAATACAGATCGAACTTACCTCAACTGTCTGGCGACCTATTTCTTACAGATGGCGGAATTGAAACCACCATGCTATTCCATGAGAGTTTAGATTTACCCTACTTTGCTGCTTTTCCTTTGCTAAATAATCCTAAAGGACAAGAGGCTTTTAAAAAGTATTTCCACAATCACTGTGCGATTGCAGAAAAATATAAAGTTGGATTTATTTTAGAAGCAGTTACCTGGCGAGCTAGTTTAGATTGGGCACAAAAATTAGGTTATTCAAAAACAAGTCTAGATGAAATGCTACATAAAGCAGTAGAGTTCTTAATACCTTTTAGAGATGAGTACGAGAATGCGGATACGAAAATGGTTATAAGCGGGTGCATCGGTCCACGCGGTGACGGGCCTGGCGAATTAATGTCGATTAATGAGGCTGAAGACTATCACTCCATGCAAATTGAAACTCTCAAAAAAACTGCCGCAGATATGTTGACAGTGCTCACTCTTAACTACGTTGACGAAGCAATTGGAATCGCACGAGCAGCAAAGTCACATAATATGCCAGCCGTTATTTCGTTCACAGTTGAAACAGACGGCAACTTACCCACTGGCCAAAGCCTAAAAGAAGCAATTGAACAAGTGGAAACAGAAACCAATCAATCACCTATTTATTACAAAATCAATTGCGCTCATCCAACTCATTTTGAAAAAATAGTCTCAACAGGAGAACCTTGGTTACAAAAAATTAGAAGTCTTCGTGCAAATGCTTCTAGCTGTAGTCATGCAGAGCTAGACGAAGCCGAAGAACTAGATGAAGGTAACCCCGAAGAACTCGGTATTCAATATCGCCAGTTAAGGAAACTTTTACCAAACCTAAATGTGCTTGGAGGGTGCTGCGGCACGGATCATCGACATATTGAAGCTATTTGCAAAGCCTGTATAAATTAAAGAAAATTTATTCTTTCAGTAATTTAGCAATTAGCTTTTCAATCTTTTTCGCACGTCGATCACCCACGTGCGTTTCACCAATAAACGCATCACGAATTTTGCCTTTCTTATCCACAATATAATAAGCTGGCCAATATTTATTACGCAGTGCACGCCAATAAGCAAAATCGTTATCCATCATCACTGGATGATGTAATTCAAATTCTTCTATTTTTTTAACAACATTTTCGCGTTCTTTTTCACGATCAAATTCAGGAGTATGAATACCAATCACGGTAAAATCTTGATCAGCAAATTTTGCTTCTACACTTCTCAACCAAGGGAAAGAGTTGTAACAATTCCAACAACCGTAGGTCCAGACATCTATTAAAACCACTTTGCCTCGTAAATCACTTGTCATTAGTGGTTTTGAATTCAGCCATGCAATTTCATCAGCTTGCGTAAACTCTGGCATGGTGACAGGCGGGTTAACTTGTTTTGCATAGACCACTACACTAACCAATAAAGTTAAACTAAGTAACGCGCCTAAACATAAGCGTTTGATAATTGGTGTTTTAGTCATTTTTAAATTTCTTGCTTAAATTTCTGGCCTATATTTCAACAAGTACTCGTCCTCGGATTTCATTTTTTAATAGCTTTTCAAATACTGCTGGTAAATTTTCGAGATTAGTTTTCTGCGCTTTTATTTTTGCTATATGTTCTGGATGCAGGTCATCACCTAGTCTATTCCATATCTGTTTTCTAAGCGGCTGTGGGCAATTTGAAGAACTTACTCCTAACAAGTTCACACCACGGATAATGAATGGCATTGCTGAAAGTTCAAATTTTACTCCACCCGCAATCCCAACACTTACCACATTGCCCCAAGACGCACATGCTCGCACCAATGCGCTCAAGGTATCGCCGCCAACATTATCAATTGCGCCGGCCCAGCACGTTTTCTCCAGTACACCTTCGCCTATTTGAATTTTTTCTCGCGCAACTACTTTAGTTGCACCTAACTCATACAAATAGTCATGTGCATCCTTACTTCCCGTTACTGCAATCGTCTCGTAGCCTAATTTATGCAACAGATCAATAGCAAAGCTTCCTACACCACCACTAGCACCTGTCACTACAATAGGACCATCTTCTATTTGTTGATTATTTTGTTGCAGTAGATGAATACTAAGTGCTGCAGTAAATCCTGCAGTACCTATAATCATAGTTTGAGCAAGCGTTAAACCCTTTGGTAATGGCACTACCCAGTCTGCGGGAACACGCGCAAATTCCGCGTAACCACCATCATGAGTTTCGCTTAGGCCGCTGCCATTCACAATAACTTGATCACCTTGCACAAAATCACCACTGGCTGATTCAACCACTTCACCAGCCAAATCGATTCCACCCACTAAGGGTGATCGCCTAAGAATTTGGGCTTTTCCAGTACCTGCTAGCGCGTCTTTATAATTAACACTTGAGTACTTGACGCGAATAACCACACCGCCTTCCGTAAGATCATCGATACTAAGTTGTTCTATGCCAGCGTGCATACTTTGTTGATCTGAATGAATACGAAATGCCGAGAATTTTTTCATTTAGATTAAAGTATAGAGTTATTCAGCTGAGAGCATTAATAAAGCTTTCTCTGCATTAGCAAGTGTATCCATTTCTTGCTCAGCAAGATAATTAAAGTGGCCCATTTTTCTACCTACACGAGCTTGATGTTTGCCATATAGATGTAATTTTACATTATCTGTCAAAATGCGAGACCAGTTCGGTTGTTCGCCTTGAATATTCCAAAGATCTCCCAAAACATTCACCATCGTTACAGCACTATGCGCTTCTGGATTTCCTAAAGGTAAACCGCATATTGCTCTTACTTGTTGCTCAAATTGCGAGGTATAACAAGCATCCATCGTATAATGTCCACTGTTATGTGTGCGTGGCGCCATTTCATTAAAAAATAAATTGCCATCATCATCAACAAAAAATTCGACTGCCAGCACACCACAATAATCTAAATCCTCAGCAATTTTTTGCGCGTGAGATTTAGCTAAGTTTTGAATATCTTCGCTTACCTTTGCCGGCACTGTACTGGTAAACAAAATACCATCTTTATGCACATTCTCTGCAACTGGAAAAAAGCTAAGTTCTTTTGCGGTAGAACGGGCAAGTACAACCGAAACTTCAGACTTAAGTGTGATTTTTTTCTCTAATACACATTCAACCTTATCCAATTTATTCCACTGATCTATACATTCTTGCGCTGTGTTAACCACCGCTTGGCCTTTACCGTCATAACCTAAGCGAGTTGTTTTTAATATCATCGGTGATGATAGGTCAGAAAATGCTTGTTCTATATCTTGAACATTACTAACTGTATAAAAAGGTGTTGGAGGGATATTGAGTGACTGTGCAAATTGTTTTTCTTTAATGCGATCTTGTGCAAGCTCTAAGGCACGCGCATTTGGTGACACTAAACAAGTTTTTTCAAGATGCTCAAATACTTCTGCAGGCACATTTTCAAATTCAGTAGTAATTACAGAACACTCTTGCGCTAATGCCTTTAGAGAATGCGCGTCATCGTATTTAGCTTGCAGATGCAGATGGGCAATTTCACCCGCGGGACTTGAAGAACTTGGGTCGAGCACAATGACTCTATAGCCCATTGAAGTAGCAGCATGCACAAACATACGGCCAAGTTGACCGCCACCTAACATACCAAGAGTTGCGCCAGGTAAGATCATGTGTATTACGGAAGTTGGGTGTTTAAAACTTTCTCTGATTGAGCTGCTCGAAATTCGTCAAGCTTAGCTTTTATACCTGCATCGCTATTTGCCAACATGGCCACTGCGAATAATCCTGCATTCGCTGCTCCCGCCTCACCTATAGCAAAGGTGGCAACCGGCACACCTTTTGGCATTTGCACTATAGAATATAAAGAGTCCTGACCTGATAAGTGCTTGCTTGGCACAGGTACGCCTAACACGGGAACCGTCGACATCGCAGCTACCATACCGGGTAGATGTGCAGCCCCACCCGCACCTGCAATAATGCATTTAACATCACGAGATGCTGCTGACTCAGCAAATTCGGCCATTAATTTAGGTGTTCGATGAGCAGAAACCACACGCTTCTCGTACAATATGCCAAATTGGTCCAAAATCTCGGCAGTGGCTTGCATGACGGGCCAGTCGCTATCGCTCCCCATGATGATGCTGACTTGTGGATTGGCCATTTTCGCTACCCCTGATACTTATAGAAAAATATAATAAAAAAATAAGCGGGCATTTTGGCTGAGACAGGCCAATAAAACCAGCATATATAAGAGAATTAAGCACTTAAAAGAACAAAAATGCTATTTGAATCCAACTTAAAATCACTGAAGAAGGTCTACCAAGGAAAAGTTCGCGATATCTACGAAGTCGATGATCAACATTGGCTAATCGTTACTAGTGACCGACTTTCAGCCTTTGATGTAGTACTGCCCGATCCCATCCCTAAAAAAGGCATGGTGCTGACTACAGTATCGAACTTTTGGTTTGATCGATTTTCCAGCAAAGTAAAAAATCATC
>CAXMUG010000002.1:0-20577 GCA_964196535.1 uncultured Mycobacterium sp.
TACCGGTGATGACGTAGGCATGCTTACCCAATTACCACATAAGTTTTTCGTTCGCGTTTGCAGAGAACTAGGTTTCGAATTACCAGAATATGGCCATTATGGTGCGGGCATGGTGTTTTTGCCAAATGGTGCTGTTCAACAGAAACATTGTATAGATGAATTTCATAAAATAATTGCAGAAGAAGGCCAGCAGGTATTAGGTTGGCGTGATGTGCCTATCGATTCATCGTCTCTGGGTTCTATGGCTAAAGATGGTGAACCAACTTTTAAACAGATTTTTATTGGCCGCAGTGTAGATATAAAAGATGAAATATCTTTTGAACGTAAGCTGTATGTTATACGTAAACGTATTGAACATACCATTTACAATAATTTAGAACTTTCTGAGCGCGAGCATTTTTATATCCCTTCGCTTTCTCATCGAACTTGTATATACAAAGGCATGCTAACTGGTTCGCAGTTTGAGCCTATGTTTCCAGATGTATCAGAGCCTGACTTTGAATCTGCTATGGCATTGGTACACCAACGTTTTTCTACCAATACTTTCCCAGCATGGGAACTTGCACATCCGTTTCGTTATGTTGCACACAATGGTGAAATTAATACTGCACGTGGTAATGCCAGCTGGATGCGTGCACGTGAGCCATTATGCAAATCAGAATTATTCGGTGACGATTTAGAAAAATTATTTCCTATCGTACTGGAAGGCGGCAGCGACTCTGCTACGTTTGATAACGTAATGGAATTCTTACACATGAGTGGTCGACCACTTTCTCATGCAGTTTTAATGATGATTCCTGAAGCTTGGAGCGGACATGAAACCATGGATCCGGCTCGCAAAGCGTTTTATGAGTATCACGCTTGTTTGATGGAACCTTGGGACGGCCCGGCTTCGATTGCATTTACCGATGGCAATGTTATGGGAGCGGTTTTAGATCGTAACGGACTGCGGCCATCGCGCTACTACGTAACTAAAGATGACATGGTTGTCATGGCCTCTGAAGTTGGCGTGCTAGATATTGATCCTGAAAATATTTTAATTAAAGACCGCTTACACCCCGGCCGCATCTTTATGGTGGATACCGAACAAGGTCGCATCATCGATGATGAAGAAATCAAAAAGGAATTTTCTGAACAACATCCTTATGAACAATGGCTAAAAGATAATTTAGTTGCATTAGAAAATTTACCTGCGCCAAAAGATGTACATACAGGCGACAAAAACACCTTATTACAACGTCAACAAGCGTTCGGCTATACGCACGAAGACTTACGCGTACTCATGGCACCTATGGCAGCCAATGGTCTAGAACCAACAGGCTCAATGGGTACTGATACTGCGCTTGCCGTGTTATCGAATCGTTCACGTTTGCTGTATGACTATTTCAAACAATTATTCGCACAGGTTACTAACCCTCCTTTAGATGGCATACGTGAAGAACTGGTTACCCAGGTAGCAACTACTGTCGGACCAGAAAAAAACTTATTAGAAGCTACTGCTAATAGCTGCAAACAAATCAAAATACCTTCGCCCATTCTCACTAATGATGGTTTAGCACGTATACGTGAAATTATTGATGCAGACTTAAAAGCTAAAACCATACCTATTTTATATCGTGTTGCAGACGCTGGTGCAGGTTTAGATAAAGCACTTAAAAGTGTATTCGCTGATATCGATACAGCGATTGCAGAGGGTTATACGAATATTATTCTTTCAGATCGTGGTATCACTCAAGAACTAGCAGCGATACCTGCTCTACTTGCTACTTCAGGTGTACACCATCATTTAATTCGCTCTGGTGCGCGCACAAAAGTAGGTTTAATTCTTGAATCGGGCGAACCTCGTGAAATACATCATTTTGCTGTGTTAATCGGTTATGGCATCGGTGCGATTAACCCTTACCTTGCGCTTGAATCATTAGGCGACATGATTGGCAAAGGTCATTTACCTGAGATGCCGTTAGAAAAAGCAGTACAAAATTATACAAAGGCTATCAATAAAGGTTTAACCAAGACCATGGCGAAGATGGGCATATCAACTGTACAGTCTTATCGTGGTGCACAAGTGTTCGAAGCCATCGGTCTTAATAAAAAATTTGTAGATCAGTATTTCACTTGGACCGCATCACGTATTGGTGGAATCGGCTTAGAAGAAATTGCAAAAGAGACGAGTATTCGTCATCACAATGCATTCCCTGATCGTGCAACTAAACGCCCTGATCTAGATTGGGGCGGTGAATATCAATGGAGTCGGGATGGTGAGTATCACTTATTTAACCCAGATACAGTTTTCAAGTTACAACACTCAACACGTTCTGGGCAGTACAATATATTTAAAGAATATACCGACAAGGTAAACATTCAAAATGAACATCTAGCAACCTTACGTGGTTTGTTTGATTTTAAATTTGCGGATAAAGCAATTCCTTTAGAAGAAGTTGAGCCGATTGAAAAAATAATGAAACGGTTTTCAACCGGTGCCATGTCTTATGGCTCAATCAGTAAGCAGGCACACGAAACCTTAGCCATTGCAATGAATCGCATTGGTGGTAAATCAAATACTGGTGAAGGCGGCGAAGACGCAGATCGATTCACCCCAGATGAAAATGGCGACTCCAGAAGAAGTTCAATCAAGCAAGTAGCATCCGGACGCTTTGGTGTAACCAGTGAATATTTAGTTAATGCCGATGACATTCAAATTAAGATGGCACAGGGCGCAAAGCCTGGTGAAGGTGGTCAACTACCAGGCACTAAAGTGTATCCATGGATCGCAAAAGTACGTGGCTCCACACCCGGAGTTGGATTAATTTCTCCTCCGCCACACCATGATATTTATTCGATTGAAGATTTAGCACAGCTGATCCACGATTTGAAAAATTCTAATCCAGAAGCCCGCATTCATGTGAAATTAGTAGCTGAAGTGGGCGTGGGAACAGTTGCCGCAGGGGTTGCTAAAGCTCACTCAGATGTGGTGTTGGTTTCTGGTTATGATGGTGGAACCGGTGCATCACCAATGAGTTCTTTAAAACACGCAGGCCTACCTTGGGAATTAGGTTTAGCGGAAACTCAGCAAGTGCTGATGATGAATGGGTTGCGAGATCGCATCGTAGTGCAAACCGATGGACAATTAAAAACTGGACGCGATGTGATCGTTGCTGCGTTGTTAGGCGCTGAAGAGTTTGGTTTCTCGACTGCACCACTTGTAGTAATGGGTTGCATTATGATGCGCGTATGTCACTTAAACACCTGCCCAGTGGGTGTAGCAACGCAAAACCCTGCTCTAACCAAGAAATTTGCAGGACAGCCTGAATTCGTTGAAAACTTCTTTAAGTTTATAGCTGAAGAAGTACGCGAGTATATGGCAAAACTTGGCTTCCGTACTTTTGATGAAATGATTGGCCAAGTAAAAAGTTTAGATGTAAATAGCGCCATAGGCCATTGGAAAACGCGCGGACTTGATTTCAGTAGCATTCTTCACGAACCAGCTAATCCAATGAACACCAAGTCATATTGCACAACCACACAAGACCATGGTCTTGAGCAATCATTGGATGTCACACAGTTAGTACCGCAATGTAAAGATGCAATTGATAATGGTAAAGCGGTAGAAGTTTCACTTGAAGTGAAAAACATCCATCGTTCAGTGGGTACCATCTTGGGATATCACATCACCAAGCGTTATGGCGCTGAAGGCTTACCCGAAGATACTATTCAAGCACATTTCAATGGTTCAGCAGGAATGAGTTTTGGTGCCTTTGTGCCTAAAGGAGTCACCATGACTTTAGAAGGTGATGCAAATGACTACTTAGGCAAAGGTTTATCTGGTGGAAAGATTATTGTTTATCCATCCAGCAAATCCACTTTCACACCTGAAGAAAACATAATTGTCGGCAACGTGTTGTTATACGGCGCCACTTCAGGTGAAGCCTATATACGTGGTATGGCGGGCGAACGTTTTTGTGTACGTAATAGTGGTGTGCACACGGTAGTTGAAGGTATAGGTGATCACGGTTGTGAATACATGACTGGAGGTCGCGTTGTTGTCATTGGGCCTACTGGCCGCAATTTTGCAGCAGGAATGTCTGGTGGCGAAGCCTATGTGTTAGCTAACAAAGAAGAATTTAAAATTTTGTGCAACCAAGACATGGTCGATCTTGATGAATTGGATGATGAAGATAAAGAAGTAGTTAAAAACTTACTTACTAATCATAGTGATTACACCAAGAGCACTGTTGCTAGCAATATTTTAGATAACTGGGATAAATATCAAAGCAAATTTATAAAAGTAATGCCAAAAGATTATAAGCGTGTACTTGCTGCTATGAAGAGAGCAGAAGCAGAAGGAACCTCAGTTGATGAAGCAGTAATGGAAGCCGCGCACGGGTAATAAAATAACAATATGGATTATAAGATTATGATGGAACTTGCTCATGGCTAAAGTTACTGGATTTATGGAATACCATCGGGCGAAACAACCGTATCGCCCTGTTCAAGTGCGTCTTAGAGACTGGAACCAAGTTATGGCGCCATGGGATAAAGCACCATTACAAGATCAAGCCGCACGCTGTATGGATTGTGGCATACCGTTTTGTCATCAAGGCTGCCCACTCGGTAATTTAATTCCTGATTGGAATGATTTGGTCTATCGAGATCAGTGGAAAGAGGCAATCCAACGTTTGCACGCAACCAATAATTTTCCTGAATTTACTGGCACGCTATGCCCTGCGCCGTGTGAAGGTTCTTGTGTATTGGGTATCAATGATGATCCAGTAACGATCAAGGGTGTTGAACTGACTATTATCGATAAGGCTTTCGAGAATGGCTGGGTACAACCTCAAATTGCAGAAAATAAGACCGGAAAGAAAGTTGCCATTGTTGGCTCTGGTCCTGCGGGTTTGGCAGCGGCTCAGCAACTCGCGAGAGCTGGTCATGATGTAACGGTTTTTGAACGTGCTGATCGCATTGGTGGTTTATTACGTTACGGCATTCCAGAATTTAAGATGGAAAAGAAAGTGATTGATCGCCGTATGCAACAAATGATTGCTGAAGGGGTAACTTTTAAAACTAACACACATGTGGGTGAAAATGTTTCCGTTGATGATCTACGCAATGAGTTTGATGCCTTAATCTTAACCGGTGGCGCATGTGCTGCACGTGATTTACCAGCTGAAGGCCGTGAACTAAATGGAATCCATCAAGCGATGGAATTTTTACCAATGCAGAATAGAATCTGTGAAGGTGACTCTAAGCCTGATAATTTAATTAGCGCAAAAGATAAACATGTAGTCATCATTGGCGGCGGCGATACTGGTGCGGACTGCCTAGGCACTTCTAACCGTCAAGGCGCCAAATCAGTTCATCAATTAGAAATTATGCCAAAACCGCTAGAAGCGCGTACAGAAGACAATCCGTGGCCAGAATGGCCGCGAGTTTTTCGCACGGCTTCAGCACATGAAGAGGGTGTTGAACGTTGTTATTCAGTATCAACAAAACGTTTTGTAGGCGATGAAAATGGAAATGTAAAAGGTCTTGAACTAGCAAGAGTCAGGATGGTCAACGAAGATGGTCGCGCGACTGTTAATGGTGGACGCTTAACCCTTGAGGAAGTACCTGATAGTAAAGAAACTCTACCTTGTGATTTAGTATTGTTGGCAATGGGCTTTTTAGGTCCTGAAAAGCCCGGCATGTTAGAGCAACTTGGTATTGAGCTTGATCCACGCGGTAATGTGGTATGTGATACGAACTGGATGACAAACGTTGAAGGTATATTCACTGCAGGTGACATGCAACGCGGCCAAAGCCTCATAGTTTGGGCTATCGCTGAAGGACGTTCAGCTGCTCAATCAGTAGATACCTACCTGATGGGAGAAAGTGATCTACCAGCACCGGTTGTGCCTAGCAGCAGAGCCCAGTAAATAAATAACACATCACAGCTAAACGTTACATTTGAAACGTTCCACTAGTGTAAAATTAGCTCGATAACACTTCGATTAACGTTATATTGACGTTTATTTAGTGATTACCGTTTATCTGTTTTCCCAAACCGTTCATTTCTAGCTATCTTTACCTTTATATACATATGGTGAACTCTAGCTCTGCTCAACTAGAGGAGAGAGCATGGCTCATTTTCAAGAACGGAGAACGGGTGGTGATCGCCGCCAATTCCAAGGCGAAGATAGAAGAAACAAGTCTGACCGACGCGATAATAATGGTACAAACTTAGAATTTATCGAGCGCGAAAGATTCAAAGCTTGGATGGTCATGACAGACAAGAGCACCAAAGACCAATCAAGTTCATAAACTCTACATATATTTTTAATTTGCAGCACAACAAATACAGTGTAGAACATTATAATACTTACAGCCCCTAAGCTAACTCAGCCCTTTTATCGGGAGCTATAAACTCAGCATAATTTTATGTTGCATTATAAAGTGCATGAAGCGGACGATTACTAAAACACTAACACCTTGGATAACCGTCATTGCTCTCTTTATATTTGGCTATTATTTATCATCCCACCGCACCACATCTTCGGATAACCACATTGCATCTTTACAAAACGACTCTTCTGAAAGTCAGCTTGATGATAAATATTATTCAGTAAGACAGAAATTAATTAATGATTTTGAGATGGCTTTTCTCAAGCAATACACACCAATAATTGGCTGCAAAGTGCTAGACAGTGAAGTTAAGACCGCAGAATGCAGCCAGCATTTAGAACAAGCCAAAAACGATTTCAAGCAGCAGTTTATAAAAAATCGCGGGCTGCCTAAAAACACTTTTGAAGAATTGAAATTAAGCTTTGTTGAATAAATTATATAATTAATTATTTCTTTGAAGCCATTTTTTTACCTATTAAGAGCATGCGAATTACTCGCTCCGCGGCATTGGCAAGATCTTGTTTAGAATTTTGAATTGCTGTTTCTAAGGTCATATCTTTTGCAGCTGCACTTTCGATGCAATCAATACCGTGATCAAACACTTGCCTAGCGTCATCAGACAACGCACCACCAATTGCAATTACCGGAACATTATGTTTATTAGCAGCTTTTGCTACACCTGATGGAGTTTTACCAAACGCTGTTTGAAAATCTACACGGCCTTCACCCGTCAATACTAAATCTGCACCTTTAATATATTTAGCAAGATTAGTTGCTTTCACAACAATACTAATTCCACTTTCTAAGCTCGCTCCTGCAAATGCCACCAAACCAGCACCTAGGCCACCTGCTGCTCCTGCACCTGGCATTCGACCTACATCTTGCATTAGATCGCGCTTCATTAATTTGCTTAAATTCTTTAGGTTCTCATCTAATTGCAAGACCATTTTAGGCGTAGCCCCTTTTTGTGGACCGAACACATGAGATGCACCTTTTTTTCCATACAATGGATTTTCAACATCGCAAGCAACAACAATTTTTGTCTTAGCAACACGTGGGTCTATACCCTGTGCATCTATGCTAGAGACCTTTGCAACCATGCCGCCTGATCCAAGTTCTTTTATTTCTTTACCACTGGCATTTAAAAAGCGTACCCCTAGGGCTTGCGCCATTCCAACACCACCATCATTTGTTGCTGAACCACCAATTCCAATGATGATCTTTCTAGCACCTTTATTAATCGCATCTAAAATTAACTGCCCAGTGCCATAAGTTGTAGTCTTTAATGGATTTTTCTCGCGCCCTTTAACTAACGGCAAGCCGGATGCTTCTGCCATTTCTATCACCGCAGTTTTATCTTTGGCTAGCCAGCCATATTTTGCTGTTACTAATTTACCGGCAGGGCCTTTAACTCTTTTCGAAACGAACTTTCCTTTAGCTGCATCCACCATGGATTGCACAGTTCCTTCGCCACCATCTGCCATAGGTATTTTCACGCATTTAACTTTCGGCAATACGCGCTTAATACCTTTCTCTAAACAACTAGCTACTTCTAAAGAAGTGAGGTTTCCCTTAAATGAATCAGGGGCAATAACAATTTTTTTCATAGTGATTATTTTTATAATAGTTCGAGAAACATTATATAAGAGCTAGCTGCCAAGTCTATATTGTCAAGAAGTAATACATTTTACTGCTTACCGTATGCCAGTTCGGAATCTGGATGAATTAAGGAAGAAAAGTTCTTCTCCTCATCTCGATATTTAACTATTAAATGATCGATACGGGAAGCCTCATAGGCTTGCTGGTAAAACAGATTAGTATCCATACGACCTAAGTCATATAAAAGCTCACCCGCTTTAGCAGGAAAAATCGTTTCCATACGGATACCAATTTTTTCTTGATAATAGCGATCAGTATCGCTCAACTAAAGCAATTGATTAAATTATTACTGTAAGCGTGATTCGATGTGGTACTTTATGATGCGCTTGAATAACTGCATACATAAAACACCAGCATAATTAATAATACTTTTTATAAGTATTTTCTCTTTTAATCCCAGCCATTTATCTGAAAATCTACCTTCTTTATTCCCTGTCCAACAGGTCTATTTGCATTATCGCCTACACTAAAATTTAATTGATTTACTTAGGTGTAGCTAGAATTTAACCTTATCTGTGAAAAAGGTTTTATTGATATCTACTTAATTATTTGCATGAGTAAATATTGTTCTCGCCAAATACTTCTCATATCACTTGTTACGCTACTATGTGCTAGCTGCAGTTATGTACAGCACTATCAACAACAATCGCATTTCTCACATATCCAAAACGATATTTCCTTGTCTACACTAGACAAAGTAAATAAATACACGAGTCGCACTCCATTCCATAAAATCTATGAATTTGAATTTAAAAATTTACATAACAAACCTTATGCACTAATTTTTTATATGAGTGAAAGTAGTTTTTCGAAAAGCGTAATTAAACATCGCGATGTTAATGAATTACACCGAAGCGCTATCCGCATTGATGAAAGTAAAAACACTCTAAATGCTCTAAATATAAACTTGCCTAATCCAGACAGCATAATCTGGCAAAAGGTAAGTAAGCAGATCGAAAAAGATGAGGCGCGTAATGGTTATTATGCGATGCAAGAATATATTAGACTCAAGATTCGAGATCTGTAAAACAGTCCCTCGAAGCTGCCCTAGCCTGCTAATTAACCCTACTCTCTACAGGGAACTAACCGCTACAAAGTCGCTCATAAATTAACTGAGCTTGTTGAGTGCTCAACTTATATCCATTGTATATATAGGCCTTTTATCCATAAATGTTGTATCTGCAAAAAAAGATCGCTATGAATACGAAGATTGCCTGCTGGAGCATTTAGATCATGCACAATTAGATGTAGCTAGCCGCTTTATTGCGAAAGCCTGTGAGGAAAATTACGGCAGCGGGCCAAGTACAAGTGTTATGAGAAATGAACGTAGGTATAACGAATGTTTGTTAGATAATATGGCCGGTGTTGAAAGCGTTGATGCTGTTATACGGATACGCAGAGCGTGTGAGAAGAAGTATCGCTAATTAAAATCAATGTGCGACTGACAGACAAACAGTATGATTTGATCAATTAAAGTTTAATAATAATATTGCAATAGGAATTTTAAAGAGTATAGTTCGCGACCGATGAAAACTTTTACGCAACAACAAACTAAATATACATGCCTCTCGATGGCTGCGTTTATACACGCGCGCAATAAGGCAAGTAGCATGAAGCACTGTATAGAAATGATTATGAAACAAGTGAAACTTATTACCTAGCAAACCTTCTAATTTAAATGGGAGGTGCAGCTCACCTTCCGGATAGGACCTAAAAACCCCGGTAGCGTGAGCTTCGGGGTTTTTTATTACCCAGATTTAATAGGCTAAGAATTTAATACTGGCTAAATATCCATTATTGATGATCCAACTAGAGAACTTTTAACAACTTAACAAGAAGGAGACAAACGATGAACTTAGACAAAGTTTTACAAAGTAATGAAAGCGTGAGCTTTATGTTTTTCCTTTCAGGAAAACTATGGTATCGAACTGAAAGTGGATTTAAATTTCCTGTGCCTATTAAAGGCTCGGGCCAGTCGGTTTTTCTTAACGAAGACCGTGTAAACCGCTTTTACCCGTATATCAAAGCGCATGCTGAAAAAATAGATAAAGCTAAAGCAGCTTAAGTATTAACTTAAAAAATAATATTTTACCTGCTTTAGTATTTATAACAGAGGTGAAAAATGGGCATGAAAGACATTGAAATTAACAGCAAAGCAACATATTTACGTTGTCAAAATAGTATTACGCATTAACCGTTCCTTATAGCGAAAAGCTATACAGCTTTCCTGTGCCGCTAAATACCCTACAAGATGAAGCCTTAGCAGCAGAATGCCACACTATTCACTTTATGGATTACATACATAAGGCAATTCAAGAAGGCACCTTAATCAAAGAAGCTGCTTAGCTGTATTAAACTAATTTAAATAGGAGATAAAATGACTAGTAAAACGAAGTTTCCGACCAATCTTTCACGGCAAAGAAATCTTTTACATGATCATCCTTTACTTAGCAAAGGTGGCATTCATCGTAAAAGTTATAAATCGAAACGACGTACAGATAAAGTAAAAATAAAAAAAGAGTGGCTTCCCCAAAATATATTTTTAACAGTATATTTCGGAGAATCTTTTCTTGTTAATTCAATTACGTAATTAATACTTATAATATAGAAATCTTATACTTATAATTTATAAACAATATTTTATTATTGCAAATAAATAATGAATACGTTAGCCTGCAGCTGATTTCTATATACATCGTACTCAAAGATTGTCCTGCATTTTCCCCTTGCTATGTGTGCATTACAAACAATACTAATAAGGTAGGGAGTTAAAATGAGAAAAGCCTTAATAATATTTTTAGGTTTATTGCTGTTAGCCATCCTCGGCTACTATTGCATCTACAATCACAGCCCCAGAATTCAAGACGATATTGATACCCGTACACGTGCGGCTCTTACTGAACAAGAGTTAGATACTATTACAGTTGTCACAGATGGTCGCGAAATTGTACTTACAGGTGTAGTCGCAAGTGCCGCCATCAGACAACAAACAGAAGAACATGCTAGAAAAGTTTATGGTGTGCGCACAATAGACAATCAATTAACCATTGCAGCACCAATGCTGGATGTTGAATCTGTGCCAGAACCAAAACCTGAAACTAAAACTGAACCCGTGCCAGATAAAGAAGTCATTCAACAGCCTAAACTAGAAGCTCTACCTGAATATACTTGCCAACAAGACTTTGATGCATTGCTTAGCAGCAATGAAATACACTTTGCTACCAACAGTGCTGAAATTGATGCTTCAAGTAATAGTTTATTAAACGATCTAATCGAAGCTACGAATCAATGTCCTATAGCTAAAATTGAAATTGGTGGTCATACCGATTCCAGTGGTAGCGGTGATTACAACCTGCGCCTAAGTCAAGCGCGTGCATCTTCCGTCATGAGCTATTTAATAAGCAATGGTATAGATGCCACACGGTTAACTGCTGTAGGTTATGGCGAAAACAGCCCAATTTCTGATAACGAAAGTACTGAGAGTATGGCAAAAAACAGAAGAATAGAATTTAAAGTAGAGGGGCTTTCACAATGAGCTATTTAATTCAACAAATGTGGTTATGTTTACTACTTGCAGCGTTACTTGGTGCATTGATTGGTTGGTGGTTAGCCAAATCATCATGTCGAAGTAAGCTAAATGATCTAGATGCAAGTTGGCGTCGCAAATTAGACGACCAAGATAAGAACTACTCGCGAAAGCTTGAAGACGCTAGTACGCCAGCTGCCGCCGGTACCGCAGCAACTATGATTTCTATAGCTGAACAAACTAGTTATGAGGTTGAAGAGGTAGAAGGCATTGGTAAAAGTTTCGGTCAAAAGCTACGTGACATGGGAATCTCTACTACTGAGCAATTACTCAATCAATGTTGCAATATGAATGGTCGTGTGACGGTTGCTGAACATGTAGGAATTGAGGATTTTGTGGTACGAAAATGGGCTAGCATGTCTGACTTAATGCGTTTAAGTGGGGTTGAAGGTCAATTTTCTGAACTCATGGTATATGCAGGAATTGATTCAGTACAAGATCTAGGTCAACAAAATGCAGGTGCTCTGCATAGCAAACTATCTGCCACAAACCAGGAACAAAACCGCGTGAAAACTATTCTAGATGAGTCCTCTTTAGATCTAATGATCAGTCAAGCAAAATCATTAAAAACTGTTATGCAAGATACCTAAAGCTACAGTGCATTGAATAGTAATGCCGACTGAAAGCAAACCTCAAGAGTAATTTTAAAATATAATTGGCGCGAGCTTTTTATAGCTCACCCCAACTTTTCCGTCTACGCCAAGGCACTCTTGTTAGTAACAATCCCAATACCAAACAACTGATAGCCGTTAAAGCACCAGTAACAAACCATTTCCGGTCTTTGTGTATTGATTTGAACTCATGATTTTCTCTTTTAATGTCTACTACCTGCGCCCGCTCTTCTTCAAGAGTTTTTTTCAGTTTTTGATTTTCTTGCTGTAATTCCAGAGGACGCTTAGCAGAATTTTTAACCTGAGCAAGCTCAGTTGATAACTTGATAGTACGTTCTTTAACTTGAATATCGAAATTGGCTTTTAATAAGTCATATTCTTTTTTCAAAGTTTCGTACCGTTCACGACCCGCAGGTTCATTAATTAAAAAACCTTCCAACATCCAACCAACTTTCTTATCCTGAGTAGAAACCATGACGTAACCTTCATCACGATTAGTTTTTAACACTTTTACAGGCGTACCACTTTTTAATTGCGCAACAATTTCACTATTCAGGCTCATATTTCGATGTATTGTGATTTCCAACTCATCAGTCACATATCGAATATCTTCAGCAAATGCTCTCATGCTGCAGACAGCCAAAGCTAGCATCAGTAATGCTGCACTTCGGTTACAAAATTGATTATGAAACATGAATATAATTTTAAAATAAAAAAGTTGTTTTAAGATTTATCCACCAACGCACTAACAGGTATACGTTTTACCTGGTAGCCATCTTTCTCCATTAGCGCCAACACACCCTGATCACCATAAAGATGTAACGCGCCGACTGCAATAAAGGTTTTCTTTTCACGCATAGGTTTACGCATATAGTGCTGCATAACGACGTTTCTATTTTTAACCACATGCTTCAAATAAGTTTCACGATATCGCTCATATTCAGGCTCATTAGGAATAAAGTGCGTGCTAATTTGATACATTTTAGTTAGATCTTCCTCCAAGTACGCCTCTAACATCAGATCAATTGTATTACGCATTTCCTTATAACTATTCAATGTAAACTCGAGCAACTTAATTTGCACATCTTCTGGCATGGAATAAAAAGTTACCAGAAACTCTTCGATACTTTCTACTTGATAAAGATCTTTCTTTTGTGCCGCTGCACGATCTAGTAACTCATAATCTAAAATCAAGTCTTCAGTATTTTCTGACTTCACTGCAAAACTACGCATCGCAGCCCATGGCTTGAGATGCAAAATAGTTTCTTTATCTAGGCCCACATCTAGTAACACCTCTTCAACTTGTGAATAAAGACTCTTTCCTATTAGCTGCTCTAGCGTTTGACCCTTAGGCAACGTCATATCACCCTTTATCATCTGACCACCATGGTACGGATTCCAGTAATGATCACTAGGAAATGACTCCATCGCAAAACTCGTCATTTCATCAAATTTTCCAATGATACTTTCACGCACTTCATTTACGCGCTTGTCATTCATATGAATGGTGCCAAATATATATCCAACTAGTTCCTTATCTTTTTCAATCTGCCATAAAACTCCTTCTGCAAAACGGCCTGATTCTTTAGCTGGCTTTTGCAGTTCCTTCTCCATTTTTATCAATTCTTCATCAGTTAATTCACCTATTTCTTCAACCATAGGCTTATGCACTTTCTGTGAAGATGCACTGCTCATTTGCACTCCAACCAAAAATGTTAGAACTGCAACGAAAGCCACAAAAATCAATGTTTTCCATGAATTCATTAGGTACATAAGTTATGACTCCAGCTATAAATAGATAACTCTTATATTAGACTGTAACAGTAAGGATATAATTCCCACAAATTACACGCATAAAAAAAGCTGCTTTTGGCCTCCCAACAGCAGCTTTATATGATATCAAAACAAACTTATTCTGCGATTCACGTTAATTATCGTGCAACATATACTAAGAAAGTTTTCTAAGTGTCTTTGGCGTTTTATCGTAATCTACAGAAATTGCATCATGTGGACATGCCTCAACACAAGCAAAACATCGTATACACTCGTTCTCATCAATAAAAAGAGAGTTGTAGTATAAGCCTGAAGTTTTTGCAGGTGTAACACGCTCAAAGCTTGAAACGTTACCATCGCCATTAGTCTTAAAATTCGTAGCTTCGACTAAACAGTTTGGTGTGGGTTTAACCATTAAGCATTCATCGCATAATACACATTTAGTATTATCCACTACTGGTGCCGGTGAACGTGAATCTTCATATTTATCAAAGTAAATATCACTATCTGCCAAGCCGGCTTGTTGCAAAGCTTCAACACCAAGATCGATCATTACTGGGGGTCCACAAAAGTAAGCCTTCATATCATTAGCAGAAACCACACCTTTGCTTAAATATTCATTCTTAAAATGATCGGTAACAAAACCACGCGGGCCATCCCAATCACTGTCTTCTGCTTCTTCCGATAAGACTGGTATAAACTTAAAGGTGTGGTTTTTGCTCCACTTGCGTTCCATCTCTTGCATTTCTTCCTGCAAATATAAATCAGCCTGAGTTCTTGCACCGTAAAAAAAGTAACAATCCCTCTCAACTTGCATATCGCACGCTGATTCAACGATTGAGTTAATCCCGCTCATACCACTACCACCTGCGATACACACCATTGTTTTATTACTAGCATCTAATCCAAACTTACCAAGAGGACCAGAAATTTTTACGTGTTCACCTACACGGTCTCCTCCTGCTATCCAACTGGAAAGCTTGCCACCATGAACGAGACGAATAAAAAACGAATACTCATTTTTATTTTCGTTTTCTGAAGCCCGTGCAAATGAATACGAGCGTGGCTTTCTACAACCCGGCACGGTAATCGTCGCATACTGGCCTGCTTTAAACATTATTTCCTTAGCATCTTCATTGCATCTAATTACAACTTTATAAGTATCGTAGGTTAGATTTTCTACACTACTGATAACGCCTTGGTTTACCGTTACACGTTTGGTCTGAATATCACGATTTGGTTCTGGAAGCGTTACTAGGTAATTATCAAACGGATCGTGAAAGTTTTTTTGTGCCGTTGCCATTGTTTCATTTACTCCTGATTAACTCTTATTGGTCTTTATTCCCTATTGTTTCAGCAACTCAGCTAAAGATACCGGGATGACGTTTTTCAGCAAATGCGAGAATTTCTTTATCACTTGCTTCAACACCCTGGTTTTGTGGATCTTCACGCCATTTTTGAACATAGCCTTTTTTACCGCCCCACTCTTTGAGTAAAGCTTTTTTACGCATCTCGTCACTAGCCTTATCAATTTCACAAAGCACAGAATAGAAAGTTGGACTAGTTCCAAAATCGGTAAGCATTTCTGAATTCAAGGCATTCACGTTCACACCGCCAGGTGTGTTACTACCTTTAAATTGTTTTTGCGTAGAACAAATACCATCCACATGGCCTTCAATAATCACAAGGTAAGCATAGGTCTCACCTCTGTCATTATACAATCGACATAAATCACCATCTTCTAAGCCTCGTTTTTTGGCTTCTTTCGGATTTAATTCCACCGTAGGTCTAGACATCATGGCTTGTAATCGTGGTACAGACTGGAATGAATCACCAATAAAGTAGTGCGACGCACTACTTAATATCTGTAGAGGATATTTTTTACGTTTAGGGTCTTCTTGACCTTCAATTTCTGGTACGTATGAAGGAAGTGGATCTATACCCTCTTCTTTAAGCGCATCACACCAAATATCAATTTTACCGGATGGGGTTGGCCAACCATTTTTCATAAAGTTCCTGCTTTCAGTACTGGTATTGGCACGAACAAAACCTTTGTTTTCAAAGTCTTCGTATTTAATACCTTCCATTAACAGATTAGACTCGCCTTCATCACATAACACATCGCGAACAATCTCTTCATCCGTTTGCGTGAACGCATTATCACCGTCTTCAACATAATCCATCTTCTTCGCTAACATTCTGAATAACTCAGAATTTCGAACACTTTCACCTAATGGTTCAATTACGGGTTTGTTCATAGAGTAGTACCAGTTGCCATAGGTGGCTACCATATCCATACGTTCTAACTGCGTATCTGCAGGGATAACGACATCGGCATAATTACAGGTATCGGTCCAAAAGGTTTCATGTACCGCAACAAATAAATCGTCGCGCATGAAACCATTACGCACCCCATTGGTATTTGGTGCACAATTGGCTGGATCTGAGTTATACACAAAGATGCTCTTAATTGGTGGATCCAGTTGTTCACCATCCGCGCCAATATTCTCAGATAATGCACGCCCGATCTGCACCATGTTGACGGTGCGTTTACGTTTCCCCAAATCAGGCCGATGTAATTTATCGCTTATGTTGCGGAACCACATCTCTTCTAAGTTTCCGAAACAAGCACCACCACAATCTTCACGCCATGCGCCCGTGATACACGGAAGAATCAATATAGAACGACACATTTGACCGGCATTTTGGTGACGGTTTAGACCGTAGTTGGCACGAATAAAAGTTTTCTTCGTTGACGCGTATTCCAATGCAAACTTTTCAATATCCGCTGCAGAAACACCGGTAATTTTTTCTACTTTATCTAAAGGATAATCAGGAAGTTTGGTTTCTAATAAGGCTTCCCAACCATTAGTTTGTTCTTTTAAGAATTCAAGATCATGTTTACCTGCATCCACGATCACTTTCATCATGCCTAACGCTAATGCAGCATCCGTTCCCGGCTTAGGTTGAATGTGCCAGTCAGCCATCATCGTGGTACGCGTTACACGCGGATCGATTACGATCAACTTCATGCCACGTTCTTTGGCCTCACGAATAAATGGAATTGCATGCACGCCAGTACTGACTAAATTCGCACCCCAAAGAATCATGAGATCCGCTTCTTCGGCTGCTTCATGTACCGACATATTTGGATGCGCTAAACCGTAAGTATGCAAGCCTGCCCACATCGCAGCATAAATGCATATAGACTGTACTAAGCCGCCTGCTTCCATCTTATTCCAGAAGCGGTAGTCCATGGTCCAAAAGCCGACCATACCCATGGTTCCAGAATACGAATAAGGCTGTACTGCAGCACTTCCGTATTCACTGATTACATTTTTGAAATTGCCAGTGATTGTTTCCAGCGCTTCATCCCAACTGATGCGTTCAAATTTAGCACCTGGGCCTTTTGGTCCGACACGCTTATGCGGATAGAGCACACGATTTTCGTTGTAGACCAAATCAAGATAGTGGTTCACCTTGTTACATAAATAACCACGAGTAATCGGATGAGTAGGGTCGCCTTGCACACGTACCGCTTTACCTGTTGAATCATCTTTGGTTACCAACATTGAACATGAGTCAGGACAATCATGTGGACAGGTGACGTGGTGGATTGAATGCCCTTCGGGCGCTTTAATTTTATCGGTCTGCATTTGTTTGAATCTCCTAACGCTACTCTAGTCCGCTACTCTTTTTCATTGGCCTTCGCTGGCACGTATGAGTAGGTTGATGATGTGACATATAGTAAGTGTCACTTCCTTATTAATTAAACATTACTACAAGGCCCCAATGTCTACAATATGGGTCTACGCATATATGGCAAACCATTTGTAGCTTTTATCTAGCTCATTTTCGACTATATAACATTAATAAAAATAAGGAATTTATTTGGGCATCAAAGACGTACAAATTATGCACAAATTGTGTTTAATGCCCACTCTCGAAGAAGTCTTCACAAAAGAGAGAGTTGCTCTTCATCCACTTGCTCTAACATAGTCAATTTAGACACAGAAACGCCTAGCAACCGTATGCGCCTGCCATCAACTTCTGCCTTGTCGAGTAAATATCGCAAAGGAATAGTTATATCAGCAAGTTTACTAATATCATTAGCAAGGGTTATGGACCGGGTAATCTGTACAAAATTGTCAAATTTCACTTTTACGGTAATGGTACGAGCCATCATGTATTTACCAGATAGGTCTTGCCACACTTCTTCTGCAAGTTTTTCCAATCTGCGCAGCATTTCTTCGGTATCGCCTACATCTTCACTATAGGTTTTCTCAGAACCGATGGATTTACGTGGTCGGTGGCTAATCACTTTACGATGGTCTATGCCGCGCGCAGCGTGATAATAGTAATCACTCACCTTGCCAAACATCGATTTTAGTTCTTCAAGACTCCAAGCAAGTAAATCTTCACCAGAATAAACCCCTAAATCCTGCATTTTGCTTTGAGTAGCAGGTCCAATACCGTGGAACTTCCCAATTGGCAATTTCTTCACAAAATCTGGGCCTTGTTTTTCTGTAATTAACGTCAAACCATCAGGTTTTTCTAAATCAGAGGCTATTTTTGCTAAAAATTTGTTATACGAAATGCCCGCAGATGCAGTAAGCCCAGTCACTTGCTGAATTTCATTTCTAATCGCTTTGGCTACAAGCGTTGGAGAACCGAAACTACGCTTGCACTGTGCGACATCTAAATAGGCTTCGTCTAGAGAGAGTGGTTCTACTAAATCTGTATAGCTAAACATGATGTCGCGGATTTGCTGTGAAATTTCGCGATATAGCTCAAAACGCGGTCGCACAAAAATTGCTTTCGGACATAAGCGCAAAGCATGCGCACAGGGCATCGCCGAATGAATACCAAATTTACGAGCCTCATAACTACAGGTTGCGACCACGCCACGCTTTTCAGGGTCCCCACCAACAACCACAGGTTTATTACGGTATTGCAGGAAGTCTCTTTGCTCTACCGACGCGTAAAAGGCGTCCATATCGATATGTATAATGTCCTGCATGTTTAACTTTTATTAAAAAATTCTCATATGAAATTTTTTACATGCATTTTATCAATAAAATCTAGCGATTCTCGCTATCAAATGACTATGAATATGATTTAGAATTTAATTAGAAATTTACTATACATAAATGCACTAGATTCATATTAAATCTAGTCAACACCATAACGAGGTTAACACCATGGCTGCTATATCTGAAAAAATTCTTTGGCCCATTGTTGGCATATTTATCTTCGGAGTGCTCGCAGGATTTTATATCGATGATCGACGTAGATTAATGGCAGAAGGCACCAGCCCAAACCAACAACAAGCAAGTTCAAACGAGCATGCCGGTAAAGCTGCAGAAAAAACGCCTGCTAGCGCGACCACAAAACAAACTGCGTCAGCAAACAGTACTCGCGCAACTTCCATGGATATAAACGAATATCTTGCTCAATCTTCTAGCAAGCGTAACGCTGAACTTGAAGCCAACGTTACCCATCATCAAGGTTTTTCTGGCAGCATCGATGAGTATTTAAGTAGCAGCCAACCTAAAGCTGCAAAAAATATGCAAGCGAAAACTAGTCAACAATCATATGAACAAAGTAACAACGACGGCGCATATTATGGCGATATCGATGGGTACTTAGCTAAATATGGGAGCGGCACTCAAACACCCATGAAAAAACAGAGTTCTGACCCATTCAATGAAAAAGAACATATGGGTTTTCATGGTACTTATGAAGAGTACGCTAAAAAATATAATTAAAAATTAATATTACTACATCAACCTCTATGGATTATTTGTCCAAAATTTATCATATAACGTGCTTGAAGAATAAGCGTTTTCTATATTTGGTAAAAACACACTTCGCACATCCCCAGTTGACCCATAATGCAAAGTAAACCCAGACACTATTCCAAAATTATATGTAGAAATAAATATATCTTCGCCATTTGATAAATCACCATCTAAATCTCTAGTCGAATTTCCTTCAATATCCTATGCAAATAATCTTGATCTATCAGCATCATCACTACACAATGTTACTGGAGGATAGTATGTATTAAAAAATATTTCTCCTCGTAAAATACTTGTTGCATTAAAAACTTTTTCTCCCGCTGCAAGGTCAAATCTCCAACCAATTTTATTGGTATCATTGTAGCCCGTACTAAACCCAGTTATATCCTGAAGATCGCTATCAATGATCGCTGATGGCGCAGAGGTTGGAACAGCATTAATATTTGGATCGTAAATAGTGTAAAAGCGATCCTGAACAGCCGCGTCTAAAGGATGTGATCGGTTTCCCGAACCAATAGATACAGCCAGCTTTCCATTTCCAGTAAGTGCAGCCACAGGTCTTGCGAAAAAACGCCTATTGTCGTTAACAGAGGCCTCAAGTGCGCAGTTTTCCCTTAATTTACAGGTAATTGCGCACGAAGTTCTTCCCGATCAAACCACCATTGATCGGCAGTCATGATGTCGATAATCTTTGCTAGGCGCTCAAATAATTGATCGGTATCGTTCAATTCTAAAATCTCGATCCAGGTTGTGATCATCTCTTCAC
>CAXMUG010000003.1:0-4184 GCA_964196535.1 uncultured Mycobacterium sp.
CAAAACTTGCCCGTTATTGCACCAGCGTTGTCCGGTTGGTAGTGGTCCATCCAAGATGAGATGACCATGATGCCCACCGCATCGAGCACATCGATAGCCCGTTTTAGGCCATATGCCTTTCAGGTCCGTATAGGTCTCTAAATGTCCATGTATATGATCGCTGAAGCTTGGCCAACCTGTATTGCTGTCATATTTCATATCGGCAGTGAATAACTCTAGATCACACCCTTTACAACTGTATGTGCCTGGTTGATAGAAATTAGTATATTTGCTGGAATAACGTGGTTCGGTAGCACCAGTGCGTAATATTGCATACTGTGCTGAGGTTAAATTCTCGTGCCAGTAATTATCGTCTTTTTCCCATTTTTCGATATCAGTACTTGCCATAATGGCAATTCGATTATGTTTCGAATTAAGCTGTAGTACTGTGAATAGGCTAAATCCACCCGCCACAATTAGAAAATTTCTTTTATTCAAGTGACTAATTCCTAGCGCACAGGGTTGCTAACAATTTGATAGTGTAACGCTATTAGAAGTTGCAGTGTCTACACAAACTTATATTTATAAATTAGTTTACATGTTACATATAAGATGATGAATAAAAGCAGTATTTTTATACTATTTTTAATAATATTAAGTGCAATTATGCAATTGAGTTTAATGTCTGGAAATGATTGGTTGCAGTATGCAAGACCGGATATAGAAGCTGGGCAATGGTGGCGCTTTCTAACGGGCAATCTAGTGCATTTAACATGGCGTCATTTTGCAATGAATATGCTGGCACTGGTGGCCATTTTTGCTCTATATCCGCATAGTTTGAAATTCAACAGTCTGTTTCTAGTATTTTTATTGAGTTGTTTATCCGTAACATTAGGTATTTGGATGTTTAGCCCCGAAATCCAGTGGTATGTTGGGCTATCAGGGGCACTACACGGCTTGCTAATTACGTTAATTATTCTTGATTTCGCTGCACACAAACATTTGCTAAATATCGTTTTGCTCATAGCGGTTATTGCTAAATTAGCCTGGGAAGGCATGATGGGACCCATGCCGGGAAGTGAATCTACTGCAGGTGGGCCGGTGGTGGTGCAGGCGCATTTGTATGGGTTTCTAGGTGGATTGATGATTGCAATCTGTATGCATATATTTAGTAAAAATAAGAAGTTATAGTTATGATTGAAAGTAATATATCTCATGCATTGTATAAAGAATTCCAACAAGTTAATCGCAATTTAACGTATATAACCATTGCATTGGTTTGTGTGGTAGCGCTAATAGTTTGGTTGTTTGGTATCGATGTGGGCACTAAAAGAGCCAGTTCGATAGGGATTATGTTTATGGTGTTGGCCTATTTTACTTATAAAATTCCTTATATCAGCTATCGATATATGTTGAATAAATATAAGAATGAGTCTGAAAAACGCTCTGCTATTGGCTACGATTGGAAGCAATTTCGTGACTTAGCGATGCAGCGAAAATATTAGATAGTCAGAAATATAAATACCTTCCGTCTGACCGAAATTACTCGCGAACTATCGGAGTAGGCTGTCACAAAACCGAGAGCCTGTTTATGGTAAAAAGTAAGTTCTAACTTATTCATTTCTATTACAAAATAGTTAATATCAGACAATCTTTAAGCAATGCTAGGCATATTTCGCAAAAAACCATTACGCAGTTCATTTTCCCCACGTGACGAAAGAGCGGATATTGATGGCGATGTATATGTGAAGCGTTTAGGGAAGACTACCTTGAGAGCCAGCCAGGGAAATATTAGTGAGGGTGGCTTATATGTGCAGATTCCTGAGCATGATCTTGAACGCGGTAAAAAGGTTGAGATTGTGTTGGTGAGCAAAAACGGCTCGTTGCGGCGTATCAGTAGATTGATGGGTATCATAATACGTTCGGATGAGCAGGGCGTTGCAATGGTGACTTACAAGAAAGACAATATGAATTCCCATCAGACTTTATTAACTGAAGAACAATTGTTGAAGCAAGAATTCGGCGAGTTTTAAAGCTGTATTTAGCCTCTATTGGAGAGCAATCCCAGGCTTAGTGGCTGGTATTCACAGATAAGCTGTAATTTTTGCCTATCGTTGCAAGGCTATAATGCACACTGTAGTTTCTCTCCTTCTGGAACTGGCCCACGTTGACTAAACCTCAAACGTGGGTTTTTTTTGTCTATAACTATTGTCTAATTAGGCCTAATTGGACTATGTCCCGTACATATTGATCAGCAATCCATTAGTGCATATTTTCTTCAAATTGAGCTGTGATAGCATTTCACAATGCACGCACTATTACTGATCGCACACGGAAGCCGGAGACAAGCTTCAAATGATGAGGTGAGAGACCTTACCCAATTGCTGAAGAAACAAACAGATGAGGCGTTTTCAATTGTAGAATGCGCATTTCTTGAATTAGCCGAGCCTTCCATACCTGACGGGGTAACTGCCTGCGTAGAAAAGGGTGCAGAATCGGTTACGGTGTTGCCATATTTTCTCTCTGCGGGACGCCACGTGGTAACGGATATACCTGAAGAATTACAAAAAGCACAAAGCCAACACCCAGAAATAAATATTAAAACTGCTCCCTATTTAGGTTCTGCTCAAGGTATTAGTGAAATTTTGATAGGTCTAAGCAAACAAGCGTCATGAACATTTACAAACGTTAAAATTTTTTTCCAGCGTTAGCGGGATTCTACGGTTCAAATAGTGACAATTTAGCTCTCTAACTTATCTAGTTCTTTTTTAAGACTATTTTCAGATTGTGCAGAGTAGGGTGAATTCCTAATCTGATCATGGATTTTCATTCGATAACGAACAAATTGATCGACTTCAGTGAAATGCATAAAAGGATTACCTTCGGACTCTTCTTCCAGTGTTGATGTTTTTTGCACTGAATAATTATGCCCTGGATGAATGACTATCGAATTAGGCAAATCGTCTCGTATGTGTTTCAAAGTGGTATGCATTTGTTCAGGGTCTCCACCATGTAAGTCGCAACGTCCGCAACCAAAGACAAATAAAGTATCGCCGGTTATCAAATCGTTACCAATACGGTAACAAGTAGAACCAGGTGTGTGGCCGGGAGTATGCATGACTTCAATTTCAGTTTTACCGAGTTTAATCGTGTCTCCACCATGGTGTATCCGAGGCTTGTTTAAGTTCTCTCCCCAAAACTCTGCTTCGCTTTTCAAGATATGAATTTGAGCATCGTAATGATTAAGTAAGCTACCTAGTCCATTAACATGATCATGATGACTGTGAGTTAACAAAACGTCTGTTATTGTGATATTTAGTTTTTTCGCTTCTTCAACTATCTTGTCAACTTCCCAAGCAGGGTCGACTACCGCTGCGGATTTAGTATCCTCATCAACCAATAAATAAACAATATTTTCCATTGGACCAAGCTCTAATGCATGAATAGTGTGAGAGGATATTTTTGTGGTATTCATGATTTGTTTTAGTTCTATATAAGAGAGCTAAATTGTAACAAGCTTTGAATTAAGATATTAAGGTTAAATATGAAGACGCTTAAAGATTATGTAGATTTTGACTTAGAGATCTTATCTATTGGATTAAATCCATCCACCATCTCTGTAGAGCGTGGGTACTACTTTGCAAATTCTAGGAATCGCTTTTGGAAAGCGCTAAATGCGAGTGGTTTATTGTCAGAGGAGCTTGTTGCTTCGAAACAAGCGCAAGAGAAATTATTTACTGAATATAAAATTGGTTTTACAGATGTGGTGAAACGACACTCATCGATGGGAAAAGACTTACGTGCCGAAGACTATAAAAAGTGGGCGCCATTATTGAAGATTGAGATTGAGAAATATCAACCCAAGATTTGCTGGTTCCATGGCAAAGTGGCTATGCAGAATTATTTGAAATATACAGGCAGTAAAAATATAAATATTGATTGGGGTTTGCAGTATTTTAAAATTAATGCATCGACGATATTTGTAACACCAAATCCGAGTCCGGCAAATGCGGCATTTTCACTTGAAGTGATAACAGATTGGTATAGAAAATTAAAGTTACTTATAGAATAATAATTTTAAAAATTATAATAAATTTTGATTAGTTATAAGTAGGAGCTAAGAATATGTATATAAGTAACGAGCTTTCTAATGTATCCATTCAGTGGACCGTAATCTGTTGTCATGAATATAAGCGACTTTCGCG
>CAXMUG010000004.1:0-3372 GCA_964196535.1 uncultured Mycobacterium sp.
TAAAACACAGCCAGTATTAAGTTTACTTGGTTCTAAAGACCCTTGGTTTCAAAATCCATATACTAATGGTGAATGTACGAAATTTCTTAATAAAGATAACGGAAGTAAGTCTGTTGTATATAGGAAAGGTAATTTAAGTTACCAGCATGAGTTGTTAGAAGACAAAAAAGTACAAAAAGTTGTTGTTTATTTTTTGCAATCACATATCAAGTAGTTGTTTTTATTATTTATGCAGCCATGTGTTAAAAAATACATTCCAGAAAAAGAATTTTATATCGATGAAGGTTGCTACATAACTGAACTTTCTAATTCTGATGAAGACTCAAGTGTGTCCATTGCAAGAGCACGTGTTGAGCCTGGTGTTACCACTCAATTTCATAAATTGATAGGCACCATAGAACGGTATGTGGTGCTTGAGGGTGAGGGGTTGGTTGAAGTTAGCGGCGTGCTGCCCCAAACAGTTACAGAATGCGATGTAGTAGTGATACCGCCAAACTGTGGGCAAAAAATTACTAGCACCGGCGCCCGTGATCTAATCTTTTTAGCTATTTGTTCGCCGCGTTTTCAAAAGCATTGCTACCAAGAAATCCTTTAACGTTATTCTATATTTTAGCAAATACTTTATTTGCGATGTCAACTGTCTTCTCAATATCTTCTTCGGTATGTGCGGCTGATATAAAACCAGCTTCGTATGATGATGGCGCAAGGTAAACGCCATGATCTAGCATACCATGAAAAAACTTATTGAAATGATTTTGGTTGCAGGCTGTAACCTGAGAAAAAGAAGTAATTTTTTCTTCTTCACTGAAAAATAAACCAAACATTCCTGCTACATGGTTTGTTGTGAGAGGAATATTGTTTTTCTTAGCGGCATCTAATAGTCCATTTACTAATAATGTGGTCTTGCGATGTAACTGGTCGTGAAAACCGCGTTCAGAAAGTAATTTAAGAGTAGTAAGTCCTGCAGTCATGGCAATGGGATTGCCTGATAAGGTACCGGCTTGATATACCGGGCCCACCGGAGCAAGAGAGTCCATAATCGCACGTTCACCCCCAAGAGCACCTACCGGCATTCCGCCACCGAGTATTTTCCCAAGTGTGGTTAAATCCGGAGCCACTTTATACAGTTGCTGCGCACCACCTTTGGCGACGCGGAATCCAGTCATCACTTCATCAAAAATTAAGATAGCTTTATATTCTGAACAGACTTTGCGTAAAGTTTGTAAAAACTCTTTTACCGGAGGGATGCAATTCATATTGCCTGCAATTGGTTCAACTATCATGCAAGCAATTTCTTCACCCATTTCTGCAAATACTTTTTCTACTTCTTCTATATTGTTGTAGGTTAGGGTAATGGTATTTTCAGCGGTCTCGACCGGCACGCCAGGAGAGCTTGGAACACCTAATGTAAGTGCACCAGATCCGGCTTTGACTAACAGTGCATCTCCATGGCCGTGGTAACAGCCTTCAAATTTAATTATTTTATTGCGACCGGTATGGCCGCGCGCTAAGCGTATTGCACTCATAGTGGCTTCAGTACCAGAACTTGTCATGCGCACCATTTCTATGGAGTCAACCAGTTTGCATACTAGTTTAGCCATTTCGGTTTCTATTTCGGTAGGTGCGCCAAAGCTTAAGCCGTGCTCTGCGGCGTGTTGAACCGCTTCAATTACTTCGGGGTGTGCATGGCCAAGTATCATTGGGCCCCAGGAGCCTACATAATCAATAAATTCTTTATCGTGAATGTCGTAAATGCGCGAACCATGTGCGCGTTTGATAAACACAGGAGAGCCGCCTACAGCCTTAAATGCACGTACGGGTGAATTCACTCCACCAGGGATAAATTTTTGCGCTTCTTCGAAGGCTTGTTCTGAAGTGGTCATAGTTTTTATAGTTTCACATTAATGATAAATATTCTTGCACAGCCTGCTTTGGAGATGAAGCATTAAATACGGCACTAATTACAGCAATCATATCTGCACCTGCGGCAAGTACGTTAGTTGCATTTTGGGGCGTGATGCCACCAATTGCACAGATAGGGGTTTTAAATTGCTGTTTTGCTTTTGTAAGTAGCGTAATTTCAGCTTTAGGCGCATTAGGTTTGGTGGGTGAAGGGAAAAAACTACCAAACGCTATGTAATTTGCTGAAGCTTTTATGGCTGCTTGTGCATTTTTAAATTTTGCATAACAGGAAGCGCCAATAATTTTATCGCCGCCCAGCAGTTCTCTGGCTTGTTCTATGGAGATGTCATCTTTGCCTAAATGTACACCATCCGCATCGATTGACTTTGCTAATTGTACATCATCGTTTATAAGTAATAAGCACGCGTGCTCGAGTGTGAGTCTGCGTAGTTGCTCGGCAATTTTATAACGATCTTCTTGTGAATTTATTTTATCTCGATACTGAATAATTTTTACACCAGCAGCTAAGACTTCTTCTGTATTAGTAATAATTTCATCTGTACCAATACATTCGGCATCGGCTATTACATATAGGCCTTCAAGATTTTGCATAAATTCGTGAAATGATTATTTTAGCCAATGAAAGCGATTGGGAATTTTTTGCCCCATGCCTAGTTGACGTGCAGCTTGCAAACTTTTCCAAGTATATTCTTGAGCTTGATGAGTTGCAGAAACAATATCCTGCCCTCGTGCAATATTTGCGGCGATGGCGGAAGATAGTGTGCAGCCTGAGCCATGATATTGATCTGGTAGGCGTGGCCAGGTGCGTGTGTCTAGTTTGCGATGATTGCCATATAAGACATTACAGACATCATCCGTTTTTTCGTGTGTGCCTGTGACTAAGACATAATGTGTGCCTCGTTCTAAAAGCGCCATCGCGCAAGCATCAAGTGTATCGCCTTCTGGTGCCAAGCTTCGCGTTTCGTCACTATTTGGGGTGACAATCGTCGCAAGAGGAACCAATAAAGTATTAATAGCATCCACGACATCTACATTTGCTAATACTTTGCCGCCACCAGCAATAATGATGGGGTCTAGTACTACGGGAATATCTTCATAGTCTGTAAGCAAAGTGTGAATCGCCATTGCGGTGGTGTCGCTTTCAATTAAGCCAATCTTAATTGCAGCAACATTCATGTCTTCTAAGACAGCACGTGCTTGTTGGATAATAAAATGCTCATTGATTTGAGCGGTATCCACTACATTGGTAGTATCTTGAGCCGTTACTGAAGTTATGATCGGTGCAGCATGGCAGCCTAAACTGGCAATGGTTTCAATATCTGCTTGTATACCAGCGCCTCCAGTGGGGTCGGCACCAGAAAAAGCTAAGACAACGGGTGTAGTTGTTGATGCAGTCATTTTTTATCAGTATTAATTTATTAAACTTGTTCTACATTACTTATTCAATTT
>CAXMUG010000005.1:0-8353 GCA_964196535.1 uncultured Mycobacterium sp.
AGGCGGTCATATAAGTAATATGTATCGGAATTGGCTTGTCTAATTTAATGATTTTGGTTTTTTTGCGGTTAGTAAAATAATTTAGCTTTTCGCTTGTCCAGCTTTCGCTGTTCGAAATAAGCACTTCTGCTAATTCGAAAGTATGCTCTACTCGCACACAGCCGTGACTAAATGCACGTGAATTACGTGCGAATAAGCTGCGTGAGGGGGTGTCGTGCAAATATACTCTATGATTATTCGGGAATATAAATTTAACGCGTCCCAATGAATTATTTTTACCTGGGTCTTGTCGAATTCTCAATGCAGCACTCTCTGGGTCTATAGTTGTCCAGTCTACGATTTCAGGATCAATAAAAATATTTTTCTTATTAAGGCTCGAAATAATTTTCATATTATTTTTCGAAAGATATTCCGGATCTTTTTGAAATTTTGGGATGATTTCGTTTTTAGTAATTGATGCGGGTACATTCCAATATGGATTCACTACGAATTCAGATATCTCTGACGTTAAAACAGGTGTTTTGTGTATCTTCTTTCCTACCACTACACGAGTTTGATAAATTGCTTTACCATTTTCAATTACATATAACTTATATTCAGGAATGTTGACTAATATAAAGCGGCTGTCACCTAGTTCAGAAATTTGTTTGGCTCGTTCAAGATTGACTTCTAATTGAGTGCTGCGAAATTTAGCGGACTTGTTTATTTCTCGCACGGTTCTTTTGCCAAGAATGCCGTCTGCTTCTAGTCCATGACGGTGTTGGAAATCGCTAATTGCAAGGGCAAGTTTTTCATCAAATATCTCGCTCGATAAGTCTGTGTTTTTGTAATCACCAAACTCAAATAGCCTATTTCTTGCTTTAATAATTTCTGAAGAAGAGTCACCAATAATGAGAGAGTTTTTTTACAAAATAATCGGTTCAAATTCATCGCTTAAACTACGATATTTTTCAAGTGCATTGAGTAACCTGGAATAATGATCTTGCTTTAAAAGAGGTGATTCAGCAATGTTCTTCGAGGCATTCGCATCTATTTCTTTGTTTTGGATGACGGTTAAGAATGAGTTGTTTTCAAACAAGTCATATTCGTTAGATAGATTATAACTACTAGTTTTATTACCAATATGGTTGGCAAGTTTTACATAGGCATGTGTGAAGGCTATGTCAGACTTGTTTAAAATTGTTGCGTCATAAATAGTAGTCTCAAGAAAGTATTTAATTATTTCCAAATCATAGTCTGCAGGATCTAATCCAATATTTCGGGCATTTAGAATTGCCTTATATAAATCAAGTGCTTTGTGATTATATTGAGCGCCATCACTCCAGATAAGACTGTATTCTCTTGACTCGTACAGTTTGGTTACTTCATGTATTAAAGGTAATGTGGAGTTATCTAAAACAAATTTCAATTGTGAATTTAAAGGACGATCTGAATCTTGAATATCTCCGCTCTGTGGGACACTATTAGCGAAGATTACTGAAGAGTAAGAAGTAAAGACTAAAAACACAAAGCAACACAATCGGCAATATTCACCGACGCGTCCCAGCAATGCGTAAACTGTCTTAATATTAAACATGTAACCTCTCTCCAAAGGTATGATTCAGCATCCATGTGAATCAATCTGTTTACTGTAGGAGAAATTTAATTTTGCTTCTTTGTTCTAGGTCACGACTAGGATAAAAATACGTAATATTAGTTTGTTAGATTTTGTGTTTAAAAAGCCATAAATTTTAATAAGTTATATATGGCTCGGTTTAGATTGAAGCAACATACAGTCAAGGGTGCGAAAAATAGCCAATTAATGTGAGTATTAAGGTAAGTACATACCTGCTATAACCATTTCATTTCTGGTGCTATATTTGCGCACACAACCCAACGATGAATAGTTACAGATGAATATGCAAATCTACAATACGCTGTCACGAAAGAAAGAAGACTTCGTGCCAGGCGACCCTAAACGAGTAACCATGTATGTTTGTGGTCCTACTGTATACAGTCATCCTCATATTGGTAATGCAAGACCTGCTGTAGTTTTCGACACATTTTACAGGCTCCTACAGTATGAATTCCCTAATGTCGTATACACGAGAAATATTACCGACGTGGACGACAAAATTAATGCATCGGCATTAAAAGAAAATACTTCGATCGATACCATCAGTAATCGCTTTGCTGAGATTTATCATCAAGACATGGGTGAGTTGGGTGTTTTATCGCCAACCATTGAGCCGCGTGTAACAGAGCACATGCCGCAAATTATCGACATGATTCAGCGGTTAATTGATAACGGGCATGCCTATGAGGCAGAAGGACATGTGCTTTTTGATGTTCCATCATATAAGGAATATGGGAAGTTATCCGGTAGGAATCAAAAAGAAATGTTAGCGGGTGCGCGCGTTGAGGTGGAACCATTTAAAAAAAATCCGTCTGATTTTGTGTTGTGGAAACCTTCTTCTAAAGATCAGCCTGCTTGGGACAGCCCCTGGGGTGGCGGTCGACCAGGCTGGCATATCGAATGTTCTGCCATGATCGAGAAACATTTAGGTAAAACTATAGATATACACGGTGGAGGACAAGATTTGGTATTTCCTCATCATGAAAATGAAAGAGCGCAAACTACCTGTGTGCATGGAGGAGAATTATTTAGTCGTTACTGGATGCACAATGGTTTTGTGAATGTAGACCAAGAAAAAATGTCCAAATCAATTGGTAATGTTTTATTAGTTAAAGAATTATTAGAGCATGCGCCTGGAGAGGCGATACGTGTGACATTATTAAGCACACATTATAGAAGTCCTTTGGATTGGACTGATGACGCGCTTAAACAGTCATCAAGAAATTTGGATAAGCTTTATGGAGCATTGCAAGATTTACAAGATATAGATGTTGAAGTGACTGCTGAAGATGTGCCGGCTGCATTTTTACAAGCACTTAAAGACGATTTAAATACACCTGCTGCATTTGCTGAGTTACATAAGTTAGCTAAACAAGCAAATAACGAAAAAGGCACTGCCTTGAAAAGTAGCATTAAAAAACAATTATTAGCTGCAGGAAATATGCTTGGAATATTACAACAAGATCCAAATGAATGGTTTCGTGGCATGGGTAATATTGATGAAGACGAGATTCAAAAACTGTTGGATTCAAGAGCTCAGGCTAAAAATGACAAAAATTTTGAATTAGCAGATGAAATCCGCGATAAACTTACCGCAATGAATGTCCAAATTCAGGATCATCCAGATGGAACTTCTAGTTGGAGAAAACTCTAAACATTATAATTGATGGATTAGATTGAGTATATATGACTGATATTAGTGATATGAGTGTAAATGAAGTTGGTGCTAAAAAAGGCTTTAGTGGTAAACAGGTTTTTTTAATTGTACTGGTAACGTTATTAGTTGCAGTTGTATTGACGTATACTGTGTTGCAACGTTATGTGTTTGCAAAAGAATTCAAACCTGTTTCATTGTCACAATCTGAAACTGTGGTTTTAAATGAAAAATTACAATTCTTAGGTTTTCAGCCCGATACTACAGTTGCCAATAGCGAATCTACAAAGAAGAAAGGGTATTGGGGGTCGCGTGATAAGAAAACTGAAAATACTAAAGAGCATGAGGGCGAGTCCGTTTTAACACCCGAAGCGTATAGCGAAGACGACAGCAAGCGCGAAATAAATTTCAGTGAAAAAGAACTTAACGCTATGCTGGCGAAAAATACTGATATGGCCAAGCGTGTGGCGATCGACTTTGCTAATGATCTTGCTAGTGCAAAAATGATTATTCCTATGGATCCAGACTTCCCATTCATTGGCGGCAAAACATTACGAGTGAATACAGGTTTAGGTTTGTCATTTGCGAATGATAGACCGGTAGTAATTCTTAAAGGCGTAAGTATTATGGGTGTGCCTATACCCAATGCATGGTTAGGGAATTTAAAAAATGTAGATCTTGTGCAAGAGTTTGGCTTAGAGGGTGGTTTCTGGAACACCTTTGCCGCAGGTGTTGAATATATAAATGTTCAAGATGGTAAGCTGCAGATTAAATTAAAAGAATAATTGTCGTTAAAGCAAAAGGTGTACTTTTAAATGCGTGGCATGGTTCCACCAGACCCTGAGGGTGGAGTATCCGAGGTCCAATTTGCTGTGGTGTTTTCTCCAAAACACAGTAAAGAAATTCAAAAACAATCTAAAAGAAACAACAAACGCTTTTCAGCTAACTGCGTTGAAATAAAAGCCAGTGAAGAGCAGGCTCAAAAGGACTCTGATGTCCAATCTAGTCGTTTTCCTGCAAAAGTCCTCGGGCCATCAAAGTCTTCTGAAGGCCAATATATCTTCTATCTGGTCGAGTGGTTGGGCTCAAATAGCTAAGGTCTTATTGCTCAGGATCGAATAGAATTGAGCTTATGAAATCTTCATCTATATATGTTGAAGCGCCAGCGAGATTACACCTTGGATTCTTAGATCTTGACGGTGGTTTAGACAGGCGTTTTGGTAGTGTTGGACTCACATTAGATGGAGTAGCGACTAAAATCATTGCTCGACCTTCTGAACAACTCAATGTTATTGGGGATCCTTCCGGGCGTGTGCAAAAGTATGCAGAGAAGTTTATTGCTTATAAGGGTCTATCCAATAACTTCGAAATTGAAGTGGTAGAGCAGATTCTTGATCATTCTGGCTTAGGGTCGGGTACCCAGTTAGCTATCGCAGTCGGTACCGCTATATCTAGGTTATTTGAGCTAGATTGTAAGAGTTCGGAAATTGCAGTTTTATCTAATCGTGGTGCCAGGTCAGGAATTGGTATAGGCGCATTTGATCGAGGTGGATTTTTAGTCGATGCAGGTCGTAATTCTGACAGTCAAGTGCCGCCCATTATTTCTAGGTTGGAATTTCCTTCAAATTGGCGTGTGATATTAATTTTCGATCAGGGTCAACGTGGCTTGTATGGCCAAGATGAAGATGCTTCATTTGCCACTTTACCTGATTTTTCATCGCAAACAGCTGAGCATTTATGTCGATTAGTGCTTATGCAAATTTTACCTGCAGTGAGTGAGCAGAATATTGATGTATTTAATCAGGGTGTATATGAATTACAAAAATGCATCGGCGAATATTTCGCGTCTGCCCAGGGGGGACGTTATACTAGCCCCGCGGTAGCTCAAGCGAATAGTTTTCTTGAGTCTATGGGTGTGAAAGGCGTGGGCCAGAGCTCCTGGGGTCCAACAGGTTTTGCGTTCGTAGATAGCGAGACACATGCGCATTTGATGCTGCGAAAGTTGCAATCTAAGTTTGAGAATAATAAAGATTTAAGCTTTAAGATTGTTTCCGGAAAAAATATTGGGGCGCTAGTAAAAGATTTAGAAGAAAAAGATATAGAAAATAAAGGCGTTACCTCTTTATCCAAATCAAATAAGTCTTAAAAACAAAATTATATATTTGAGTGCACAATTATATTTGTGCATAGAGTTTTTTATTAATTTATCTAAAGAAAGAAACAAGAGAGAAAAAAATGGAAAAGCCATACATCCTTCATATGTTCACACCTGCAAAAAATTTAAGTCCTTTTGACGTTAATATGGCATTGGATGCAGGGTGGAATAACACTATAGGCTACACAGATGTAGAAAAAGACGATGTGCAAGCATTAACCCAGGATGCAATTTTTTCACGTAGTCCATCTGGTCTAAAACGAACAGGAATTTTTCTCGGCGGACGTGATATGCATATGGCAATGGATATGATGGAAATTGTCCAAGAATCTATGGTGCCGCCATTTCAAGCGTCATGTTTTGCAGATCCTAGTGGTGCATTTACAACCGCTGCAGGAATGGTTGCATCTGTAGAGCAAGCTTTAAAAGATAAGCATGATACTGATCTTAATGGAAAGTGCGTAATTGTGATGGGTGGCACGGGTCCAGTGGGATCTACTGCAGCAGTATTGGCAGCAAAAGCAGGTGCTTCTAGTGTGAAAATATTGGGACGTAAAAAAGATAAATCACAACGTGTAGCTGCATTGTGCAACAGCGAATATGGTGCTGATCTGACAGGAATTGAAGGTGAGGCCAACGACGAGATTGACGGTATTGTTGATAAGGCAGATGTAATTTTGGCTTGTGCAGCGGCAGGTGTGCAGGTAATAACTGAAGAACACATTAAGAATGCTGCAAAAGGCTTAAAAGTCGCTGCAGATGTTAATGCAGTGCCACCTTCAGGAATTTACGGTCTTGATGTAATGGGTGCATGTGAACCAATTGAAGGTTCTAATAATGCATTTGGCATAGGTGCATTGGCAATTGGAAACGTGAAATATCAAACTCAACACAGACTACTACAAGAAATGCATGATAGAGCTGAGCCAATTTTTCTTCATTTTGAACGAGCCTTTGAAGTTGCAAGAGAGATTGTGCAAGGGAAATAGCAAATAGATAGTTTTAAAAGGCTGGGCTTTCACCTTGCCTAATTATCTAGTGATAGCGACTTCAGGTCGTGCGATTGCGCAGGGCTTAAAGTCTTTGGGATATTCAGTAGCCGTTGTAGATGGGTTTGCAGATTGTGATTCCGCTGCTGCAGCTACTGAAATTCTGAAAGTAAAGCGATCCCATTTTGGGCTTGATCACGATGAGGTTTTGCAAGCCGTTGATGCATTACAATCCAAAACATCATTCGATGGCATGTTTTTTGATGCTGCGATGGAATCCAACACAAGCTTGTTGGATGAAATAAATATCAAACCTGTATTTGGCAATCTTAGACATACACTCGAAATTTGTAAAAACCCAAAAGAATTTTTCGCTAAGTTAGATCAGCATTCTATTCCTTATCCTGAAATAAATTTTGAGCCTGAATCTACAATAAATATCAGTGGCGATTGGTTAATAAAAACAGCGCAAGGTACAGGTGGGGTAGGGGTAACACCTGTGTCAGCACAGTTAGGCAAGGATGTAGACTTTACAAATAATCATTATTTGCAAAAAATAATTGATGGCGTTAATTTTTCTATTACTTTTCTTGCTAATAAAGAAGAAATAATGGAGCTGGGTTTTAATACTCAATGGAGTGAAAAGCTAAGCGACAGTATGCCTTATGCGTATTCTGGCGCAATTAATTATGTAAAACTTAATGAGAGTATAAAAGAAACCGCCTTGCAATATGCGCAAGTGATTGCCAAAGAGTTTAAACTTGTTGGATTAAATAGTATTGATTTTATTTGTGCAGCAAACAGGGTTTATGTTTTAGAAGTGAACCCACGTATTCCTGCTACTTATGAGCTGTATGAGACGAGGTACGGTGAATTAATGAAGGATCATATAGAAGTTTGTAAAAATAAAATATTGCCTACTGCTAAAAGACAACCATTATTGCGTGCACATGCGATTATATATGCACCTACAGATATAAATGTTTCTGAAAATATGTCATGGCCGCTGTGGGCAGCGGATCGACCGCACGCTCTAGAAGTGGTTAAGAAAAATGAACCTGTATGTAGTATTTTTGCAGGCGGTCAAAATAGTGCTCAAGTATATGAGATGATAAAAACTCGCAAACAATCTATTCTTGCGAGGCTGGGCCAATAAATAAAAAATTTAAATAAATTGTTAAATAACCATTTTCATTATAAATAATCTAAATTAAGAAGGAAGAAGTCGATGATCAGTGTGAATGAATTAGCCAAACCATTGGTGCAAGAACTCACAACTAAAAGTGAAGCGTTACGAGTAAATGTAGGAAAATTCTCTAATGGGGCTGCCTATATCGATGCTGGAATAGAATGTGTCGGCGGTTTAGAAGCAGGTAGGATTATTGGCGAAATTTGTATGGGTGGTTTAGGTAATGTGAATTTATACCATGCTTCAGCAGTTGATGATTGGCCACTGACATTACATGTGCATACTTCTCACCCCGTTATAGCCTGTTTAGCAAGCCAATATGCAGGCTGGAGTCTATCGCATGAAAAATTTCATGCACTAGGTTCAGGACCTGGCCGCGCGATTGCTTTGAAAGAACCATTATTTGAAGAACTTGGTTATAAAGATGAATGTGATAGTGCAGTGTTCGTGCTTGAGGTGGATACATTGCCACCAATTGAGGTGATTGATAAGGTTGCAGAGACTTGCAAATTAGACCCAAATGCCCTGACCTTTATTTTAACGCCTACCAGTTCGATAGCAGGAAATATGCAAGTTGTTGCTCGTGTATTAGAAGTTGCTATGCATAAAACCCATGAATTACATTTTCCGTTAGAACATGTCCTTGATGGTTCTGCAAGTGCACCATTATCTCCACCGATTCCTGATTTTGTAAAAGCTATGGGTCGTACCAACGACGCCATACTATTTGCAGGCCGAGTGCAGTTATTTG
>CAXMUG010000006.1:0-7714 GCA_964196535.1 uncultured Mycobacterium sp.
CCGCTAGCAATCCGTTTTAACTCCACTCCGCGGCCTTCGCATTCTGCTTGTAATGTTTCTAGTGCTGCTTTAATTTGATCTCGCGTAGGTTTTTCTTCGTCAAGCTCAAACAATTGTAACAAGCGATCGATATTGAGCGCACTATCTGCCGCCATCAGAGCAGCCTCGACAATATTTTTTAATTGATCATCTTTCATAAAGTATCTTCAACGTCTTGGTGTTTGAAAAAGCTAGTTTCAATCAGTCTCGTCATCAATAAGATCATCTTCAACTGGGCCTTTAACTGCTGGTTTAATATAGATGGGCGCAAAAGGCTCTGACTGAACCAGTTCAATTACATGCCCTTTAATCAGTTCTAACATTGCTAAGAATGTAACGATCACTCCACTGCGACCTTCCTCAACATCGTAAAAACGATTGAACTCTACGAAATCTTCTACGTTTAACATTGTAAGAATACGCGACATTCTCTCTCTAACTGACAATGGCTCACGCCCAATATGGTGGCTAGCAAACATTTTTGCGCGCTGCATCACTTCTTGAAATGCTGCAATAACATCCTTTAAATCTACCGTCGGTTGCGGTCGCTCATAATCGTATTCAGCTTGTATAATCGATACACCAAACGTATCACGATGCATGCGTGGAATTTCATTTATGTCTTCTGCAGCTTTCTTGAATCGCTCGTATTCTTGTAAACGTCTAATCAGTTCTGCACGCGGATCATCTTCATCATCCTCTTCAACTGGCCGAGGCAATAATAAACGTGATTTAATTTCCGCTAACATTGCCGCCATCACAAGATATTCTGCTGCTAGCTCTAAACGAATTTCTTTCATCAGCTCAATGTAGCTCATGTATTGCTGAGTAATTTGAAAAACAGGCAATGACAAAATATCTAAATTTTGACGTTTAATTAAATACAAAAGTAAATCTAACGGCCCTTCAAATGCATCTAAAAATATTTCTAGCGCATCTGGTGGAATATATAAATCTTCTGGAGGAACCGTCATCGGCTCACCTTTCACTACCGCAAAAGGTAATTCACCCTGAAGGTTGTCTTGAGGTGTGTTCTCGTTATCTGTCATGCGTGGTTATGATAACCCAATTGCTTCTCTTACGTCGTCTAAAGTATCTCGCGCAACATCGCGAGCTTCTTCACAACCCTCTTTGATAATGCTTTGCACAGTCACTTCATCTTCGAGATATTCATTCGCACGCTCGCGTATAGGTTTTAATTCTAACTCAACCGCATCAATAACAGGTTGCTTACATTCAATACAACCAATACCTGCTGTTGTGCAGCCTTCCTTTGCCCAACTTCGAGTATCTTCTGAAGAATATATCTCATGGAATTGCCATACCGGACATTTTTCAGGATTGCCAGGATCAGTTCGTCTCACACGAGCGGGATCAGTCGGCATGGTACGAATTTTTTTCTCTACCGATTCGGCTTCTTCTCGCAACGAAATGGTATTGTTATACGACTTGGACATTTTTTGCCCATCCAAACCCGGCATCTTAGATGCTTTAGTTAATAAAGCTTGAGGCTCTGGCAAAATAATCTTTCCCTCGCCTTCTAAATAGCCAAACAGACGCTCTTTATCTCCTATCGAAATGTTTTGCTGAGACTCCAATAGGGCTTGTGCAATCTCCAAAGCGTCAAGCTCACCTTGCTCTTGGTAACGCTTACGATGCTCGCGATATAACTTGGCATTTTTCTTACCCATCTTGCTGATAGCTAATTTTGCCTTTTCTTCAAAGTCTGTTTCTTTGCCATATAAATAATTAAATCTTCGTGCAACTTCACGCGTTAACTCTACATGCGAAACTTGATCCTCACCTACCGGAACATTACCTGCTTTGTAAGCTAAAATATCTGCGCTCTGTAATAACGGATAACCTAAAAACCCATATGTGGCTAAATCTTTTTCTTTTAATTTTTCTTGTTGATCTTTATAAGTAGGTACACGTTCCAGCCAACCTAATGGTGTAATCATCGAAAGTAACAAATGCAGCTCGGCATGTTCAGGGACATGCGACTGTATGAATAACGTCGCGGCACTAGGACTCACCCCAGCCGACAGCCAATCAATTACCATTTCTGTCGAGCTTGCAGAAATTATTTGTGTATTGTCATACTCCGTTGTTAATGCATGCCAATCAGCAACAAAGAAAAAACACTCATGTGTATGTTGCAACTCTAACCAGTTATGCAATACACCATGCAAATGACCAAGATGTAATTTTCCTGTAGGGCGCATGCCAGATAGCACGCGATTGTTCTGCGAAGGATTTGTATTCATTTTTATTTTAACAAAGGAATTTTATTTATTTGAAGGAAATAGCAGCTCCCAATACGGAGCCATCTCTATACTAGGTAAATCCACAATCATTTCAACCAAATCAAAAGACATGGTAAAGGGAGTTACAATAATGGCATTTAAAACACCAGTAAAAAGCAATCCAACTATAATAAATAACCCATAACGTTCAATTCTTGCATATTTAACAGACAACTTATCTGGCAATAATCCTGCTACAACTCGCCCACCATCTAGAGGCGGTAACGGAATTAAATTTAAAACCATCAATATTAAGTTAATTATTACTCCCGCAAGACCCATCAATACCAATGTGTGCTCTAAACTATTAGGATTAACGTTATCTGATATATTTAATTTTATTAACAAGGCCCAAAGAATTGCCATAACCAAATTCGATAATGGTCCTGCAACAGCAACAATTGCCATATCAATTTTTGGACTACCAAGTTTATTTACATCCACAGGCACAGGTTTGGCCCACCCAAACAAAAAATTTCCTGGAAGTAAAATCATTATAGCGGGAACCAAGACAGTCCCTATAGGGTCAATATGTTTAATCGGATTTAACGAAAGCCTTCCTAATTTAGCTGCTGTTGAATCACCCAAATACCGTGCCACCCACCCATGCGCAACTTCATGTAGTGTGATTGCCAATAGAACAGGCAATACCCAAACTATGATCTTTTGATAAATATCCATTTTATTGAATGATTATACGCAGTGCACAAATGAAGTTGTATGCTCGAAATGGCTTAATTGCCTAGCTTTTAACCTGTTATTGATTTAACCCATCAAATATTTAACCAATGGGCATCGCCTTTACCTTGCCTTAATATAGTTGGGTTTGACTCTACAAAATCAATTACCGTCGTCGCCTCTATTCCACAATAACCTCCATCAATAACAAGATCGACATCATGCTCTAGCAGTTCGCGCATTTCCTGAGGATCAGAAAGTGGCTCGTCACGGTCTGGCAAAATTAGCGTGCTACTCATCAGCGGTTTCCCAAGTTCTTCACATAACTGCAATGCAATAGGATGGTCAGGCACTCGTAAGCCAATGGTCTTACGTTTTGGGGTTTGCAAACGGCGCGGCACTTCATGGGTAGCTTTTAATAAAAAGGTATATGGCCCTGGAGTACAATTTTTCATCAAACGATAGCTACTATTATCAACCACTGCATACGTAGATAGCTCGGACAAATCTTTACACACCAAAGTTAGATGATGCTTATCGTCCACCTTGCGAATTTTACGAATCCTTTGCATCGCTTGCTTATCACCTATGTGGCAGCCCAATGCATAACAAGAATCAGTGGGATAAGCGATCACTCCGCCCTGGGCAACAATATCTACTGTGCGTTGAATTAACCGCTTTTGTGGTGTGACAGGGTGTATTACAAAGTACTGGCTCATAAGAACTTATTTAACATTATTGCTGATCTAGAGCCACTACTAAGCTAGTTGTTAACTGCTTTTCGTCTATTTATTGCTATACTCCGGCCCTTTATTACACTAATTTCAGCAGGCAAAGACTGCTTGAAAAATTGAAAAAAGTCACAAACCATTATTTTATCTATTTACTATGCTATACGCCTTTATTAGTCAGGACGTTGAAAACAGTCTTGAAAAACGTCTATCAGTGCGCGACCAACACGTTGCACGATTAAATGAACTAAAAGACGAAGGTCGACTCATAATTGCAGGCCCACATCCTGCGATTGATAGCCCCGACCCAGGAGATGCGGGTTTTACTGGCAGTTTAATTGTCGCTGAATTTGAATCACTAAATACTGCACAAGCATGGGCCGACAGCGACCCTTACATTGAAGCTGGCGTATATAAAAAAGTAATCGTAAAACCTTTTAAGCTGGTCCTACCATAATTATTATCAGTTCGAATATTTTATTACTCTCAAACTATTAAGGAATTTTTCATGTTTAAACAAACATTCGCTGCCATGGCAGTAACACTGCTTTGCATTGGTCTTTTATTTGGATGTAAAGGCGAAGAAGCACCTAAAATGTCTATCGAAAGCGATGACAGTGGTGAGTACGCGCGCGTGAATGATGTTGTAATTAGCAACAATGATTTTGCAGCATTTGCAAAAGGGAAACGTGAATCACAGCCTGAAGAAAATTTCACAGACAAAGCCATTACCGATGAAATGATTGCTACAGAAATTTTACGCCAAGAAGCCATTAATGCTGGAATATCAAAACGTCCAGAAATCGTTGAGCAAATTAAACGTCAAGAAAGTAATATTGTAATAAACACACTCATGACTGAAAAATTTGCCGATTTAAAATTCACTGAAGATGAGCTTAAAGCAGAATATGCTCGATTAATTGGTCTTGATGATGCAAGCGAATATAAAGCCCGTCATGTTTTGTTACAAACAGAAGAAGAAGCAAAAGTGGTGATCGAAGAATTAAATGGCGGAGCAAATTTTGAAGAATTAGCTAAAGCCAAATCTCAAGGGCCTTCAGCACCTAATGGTGGTGACTTAGGATGGTTTAGAGCTGAAACCATGGTGCCGGCATTTGCCGAAGCCGTTAAAGTTATGGATAAAGGCGCATACTCCACTGAAAGCGTAAATACCCGCTTCGGTTGGCACGTTATTTTATTAGAAGATAAACGCACCACAGAACAACCAAAATTTGAAGATGTTAAACAAAATGTTCAACAAAGTTTGACGCGTTTGGCCATTGAAAGTTACGTAGACGAACTAGAAGGCAAAGCGACTATAACGCGTTCGGATGAAACTATTGAAACAGCGGAAACTGCTGCGGATAGTTAGAAACTAATCACTACAAAAACAAAAAAGGCAGCTTTAAGCTGCCTTTTTTATGTATACTTTCGACCGCCATGGATGGCGGAAGTGCAGAAAATGCAGAAGCAATTTTCTGCCGGCCAATTAGTGAGCACAAGGATGTGCGAATATGCGTCGCATCAAGGATGATGCATCAGGTTAAATTCGTTCTGTTTTGAATATCCGCTTTGGGTCGTAAGCGGACATTCAAATAATCATTCAATTAATTCAAAATTGAAATGAGGGCCGAAGGCACTGTAAGGAGATCGCAACTTTAATATTTTAGTAAGTATACTCGACCTCTACTTGTCGAACCTGATTACAAGTTGGATAAATCATCCGGCGCTACAAATTTGAATGGTTCATTCAATTCTTTGAGAATTGCTGCATCTCGTTGGTATATATCTGGTAGAAATCGTGGCCCATCCTTGCCAGTTGGTACAACTGTCCAATACAGTACAAGCACCGGCAACTGTTGTTTCAGATAAACCGTTTTAATTTTTTTAGCATCTACGGTTTTTTGTATGTTCGTCATATCCCATTCTGGATCATTAAGCACCAACTCAGCAAATTCAAATGGATGCTGAATTCGAATGCAACCTGCACTGAATGTTCTAACATTTTCGGTAAAGCCCTCTTTATGAGTAGTATCGTGCATAAACACAGAATGCCGATTGGGATAAATAAATTTAACTTGCCCAAGTGGATTCTTTGGTCCTGGTCGTTGCACAACTTGATATGGAAAACGACCATCTAACTTTGCCCAGTCAATTGTGTTTGGATCCACAGCTTTACCCGTTTTATTGTCAATAAGCTGCATATCATTTGCAGCCAGGCTATTCGGATCGAATTTGATTTTTGGAATAATATCTCTTTTTAATATACCCGGTGGAACTGTCCATGTAGGATTAAACTGAACATACTCCATATCGGCACGGAAAACGGGTGTTTTGTAGTAGGTGCGCCCAACTTGCGAACGTGTCTTCCAGACGACTTCATGGTTGCGTACTAGCATCGTCTCGAAACCAGCAATGTTTACAATCACAAAGTCTTTGTTGTCTCGAATGTCGCGAAAGATCCAGCGGATACGTTCCATATTTACGCGAATCTTATCAATTCGATTTTGCAACGTACTATTCAGTTGTGCCAGAGTACCCGCACCAACGATTCCGTCATCATCGATATCTGCATTTTGCTGGAAATTCTTGACGGCTTTTTCCAGTGTTTCATCAAACAGATTTAGGTTTGTAACGGATATATCATCTAAATCACCCGAGCTCTGCAATCGTTTGCGCAACATTGCAACCCTTTCACCTTGCATGCCGCGCTTTAAGGTAGGGCCAGGCGTAATATTAGGATGATTATCAACTTCATTGGCTGCCTGTGCACGATATTCAGCCAGTAACTTTTTTAAGCGCCGATAGTATGGGCCACGCTCAAGTACATCAGATATATATTGTCGTATACCTTCTGAATCGATAGCACCTTGAACTATGGTAACGGGATCCTTACCACCCAGGTTTCTAGTCAGGTTCCAATTTGAATCGAGTTCTACAGGATTTACTTTCCCAAAATTTTGATGATAGCCATACCGAATTAAACTATCGGTTAAAAGAATGTCCAGATTGGCAATATCGCTTGCGTCTTCGCTATTTTGATTACGAAGCAGCACTAGTTCGTTGTAGTGATAATCTTGCGGCAACAGACCTTCTTCCTCAGCACGCCCAACCATCTGGATCAGGTCTTCAATTCTTTCTTGATTGGCCCATGCGGCACGATAAGATCTGTGTTCATACAAATCTGGTAACACTTGCTTAGATGCAATATCAACACCCGATACCGACAAATGGCCAGTGTTGCGATAATCCTCAATTTTTTGCCGAATCTGTTTGGTAATTGCGGTATCGTCCGCTATCACAGGTGCCACAGTTAGCATGCAGCAAATTAGGGTAAAGAATTTGATTAATTTCAATTTGTTAGTTTTATTGTTCATCGTATAACCCTCATGATTTTCTAACGCGCCTAACAGAAAAGTACTGCGCTGCTTCCTAAGTAAATTTGAACGACTCTTTTCGACCCAAAGCGGACATATTATTAAAGTTGAAAATAGCGATTTAATTATCTTAGCTAGTTACTAGATTCAGTCGCTTCATCACTTTCTTCAGTTTTATCAGCTTTGCCTTTTACACTGGATTCACCGTTTTGTGATACACAGGAATAATACACTACTGCACCCTTGTCTTTCTTACCCTAATTTTAGTTAGTGTATGTCCGCTTTGGGCCAATAATAGTCATTCGCTGACAGGCATATTGAATGCTTAATTTCATTTTGTGTAAGAAATTACCCTCAACTCAACGCTTAATAGCCGACAAAACTTATCTTATTCGCCGAATAGTAGCTATAATATAGATAATATAAACCTACGTATCAACTGTAGTGACACAAACCATGAAGCTAAATTTCAAAATATATTTTATCTTAATATTTCTGCTATTAACTACAACTAACCTATGTGCAAATGATAAATATCAGGAAACTATAGCTGTGTTCAAAAATGCCGGTGAGAGCGGCCAGT
>CAXMUG010000007.1:0-14622 GCA_964196535.1 uncultured Mycobacterium sp.
TTTAATGGAAAAAGAAAATAGCAATTAAATACCGTAAAACTTTATATGTAAGAAATAAAAAAGCCTCCATTTAGGAGGCCTTTTTAAGGTATAGCAGTGAATAGGCTAAATGGCTTTTTCACTCATTTGTTTTGCAATGTAATCCGCTTGTCGAATCGCTAAACTTACGATTGTTAAAGTGGGGTTTTCTGCAGCTCCTGTTGTGAACTGACTGCCATCTGAAATGAATAGATTTGAGATGTCGTGAGTTTGACCATGCGCATTACACACACCATCTTTTGCGTTAGCACTCATACGACAAGTGCCAAGATTGTGTGTAGAAGGATACGGTGGTACTAAATAATTTTCTTTAGCACCTGCCGCATCATAAACTGCAGAACCTTGCTTATACGCATGTTCGCGCATTGCGATGTCATTTGGATGATCATCAAAATGAACATTTGGTGTTGGCATTCCATGCTGATCTTTATTTTCTGAATGCAAAGATACAGCATTAGATTCTTGAGGCATATCTTCACCTACTAACCACATACCTGCCATATGACTGTATTCATCCATCTTTCTGGTGAAGTCATGACCCCATGCGCCAGGATCTAAAAACGCAGCCATAAATGGCAAACCTAATGCAAGAGTTTCCATTTCATAACCACCTACAAATCCACGTTTGGTATTGTTACCAGATTCATCAGTAATTATTCCTGCCATGGTAGTGCCGCGCCACATATGCACAGGTTTTTCAAATGCTGCATACACTGATCCGGTCATATGTCGCATATAGTTTTTACCCACTTGGCCAGATGAGTTGGCTAAGCCATCAGGGCTTTGGCTGTTTTCAGAGTTTAGTAATAAACGTGGTGATTCAATTGAATTACCCGCCACACAAACTGCGCGTGCTTTTTGCATATGTTGATTACCATCTGCATCAGCGTAAACAACACCACTCACTTTGCCAGATTTATCTTGTTCAATTTTCAGAACATGTGACTTAGGACGTAGATCTAACTTACCAGTTGCCTCTGCTTTTGGAATTTCTGCAACTAAAGTGGACCATTTCGCACCGGATTTGCATCCTTGAAAACAAAAACCAAGTTGTAAACAGGCTTCGCGGCCATCACGTGGCTTACTATTGATTGCCATGCGACCGGTATGACAGTTTTTATAGCCAAGTTTTGTCGCCCCTGCATGCATGACTTTAAAATTGTTATTACCGGGTAAGCCAGGAATACCATTAGTGCGGGTAACACCCATCTTGTCTTCGGCTTTGTCATAATAAGGTTCAAGATCTTTTAGGGTGATTGGCCAATCTAATAGATTTGCACCATTGATATCACCATATTCGGTTTTTACCCTGAATTCACGATCTTGTATGCGTAAACTTGCGCCTGCCCAGTGCGTGGTTGAGCCACCCACGGTTTTGCAAATCCAAGCTGGCAAACCATTAAAGTCTTTGCCTACGCGCCAGCTACCAGAAGAGCTGCGTGAATCCAGCCATGAAATTTGTCCAAACGAACCCCATTCATTATTCACAAAGCTATCGTTAGATTCATGTCCACCGGCTTCCAACAACACAACTTGAATGCCTTTTTGACACAACTCATTGGCTAAAGTGCCACCACCTGCACCAGAACCTACAACTACGACTACTCCGTCATCATCTAAATCATATTTTGCCATGATGTTCTCTCCTTATGACTTTGCTGAAAATGCTGCGGGGCTAGCATCAGCGGGTGGATCGGGTAGCCAATTCAAATCATCAAAGCCACGTGTGAGGTAACCACCTTGTTTCCATGCGTCACCTTCATAACCAAAATGTGCCCAGGCCATTTCATTGTTATAAAGAGAAACTACTGCGGTGCCTTTAATCTTTCCAAAGAAATCATTGCCCGCCATTTTTTCAATCACTGAAAATTGTTTGTCGCTGTCAGCAGCAAGCCAATCACCACCAGCACTGGAATTTAATTCTGCTGCACCATCGGTGAGTAATTTAGCAACGCCATCATCGCCAGCTGCAGCTGCATCAAGGTCTTTAACCACCAGTGCATACACTGCATCATCTAAGGTTGCGTGTGGGAAAATATGTCGAGTGGCTTGTAAGAGTGTTTGGCCAGTCGCTTTATCAAGCTTGGTTAACTCCAACGCCCAGGTTTGGCTGGGTGCCAACATGCTGAGTACACCTGTAGTGGTGGCTAATGTTCCCATTAGCACTGTGCCGCTGGTTTTTAAAAAATCGCGACGCGTTAGATCAAGGTCTAACATAGATACCTCCTCCGGTAAGCCTCAGGTTTTTGTTTTATTTTGTTGAGGCGGTTTTTTTATGTTTTACGTATATGCTCCGTGCCTTTGTAATACTTCGATCTCATATCCATCAGGATCTTTAATGAAGAAAAATTTTGCTAAAAGTTCGCCACCTGGGCTGAATGACACAACGTCTTGTGGTTCATAGCCGAGCGATTTAATGCGTGCATGCTCTGCATCTAAGTCGTCTACACAAACTGCGATGTGTCCATATCCATTTCCATGTGAATAGGCATCTTTTTGATCTTTATTAAGAGTCAGCTCTATTTCAAAGTCATTTTCATCATTGCCTATGTACACTAAGGCAAAGTCATCAAAATCGAGATAACGTTTTTCTTTTAAACCAAACGCTTTTTCATAGAATTCTTGTGAGCGTGCTACATCTAGTACACGTATCATTGAATGAATTACTTTCGCCATTTCAATCCTCTTGCTAACAAATTAAGTATAGAAAGCTAACGAATTTTCAGGTAGTAAGGGAATACTACTTGTGCATATTTAATAGTTGCACTATAAGTAAGTACCAAAATGAAACGTAGAAAAATAAATAAAACCATTATTTATATAAGGTTCAGATCTTATGTGTAATATTTATACAGGAACTCCAACAGATCGCTACGATAGTGATTGTCGTTCCATTCGTATTCAAGGTTGTGTTACCAGTATTCGTCTGGAGAACGAGTTTTGGGAGATATTGGGTCAGATGGCCTTAGAAGAAAGGCAAACTGTGCCGCAATTTATTAATGTGCTGTATGACGAAATTCTAGATACGCACAAAGACGTTAGTAACTTCACCTCTTTTTTGCGCGTAGCCTGTGCGATCTTTTTGCATCGAAAAGGTTAGATAGTAGTTCATACGCATTAATACCGGAGAAGGTAAGTTTTATTAATCCTTTTCTGTATTTGATTCAAAAATGAAATTTCGAGTTGCTTCGTTCAATTTGCTTAATTATGTACGCTATCGGGTGATATGGTCTCAAGACGTTCCGGCTGTAGAGATAGAATTGGATAATGTTGATAAGAACTAATGTTCGCTTACGACCCAAAGCGTACATTAGATTATAAAAATATCTAAAGTAAAAATAATGAATAGATTCAATACAAGAGTAATGTCTCTGGCCTTAATACTCGTATGCTGTTCGTGGCTAGGTATCACTGATTCCATTTCTGGAGCCGAAAATGATCTCCCCCAAACATAGTAATTATTACCACGCCTGCACGCGTTGAATACTACTTGACTTTCTTAGATATAAAGTTGAATTACAACGCGGGCAATGTTCTAAAGAATCATTCGAAAGTTTGCCGCAAATGTTACAGCTCGCTAAACCTTTTGAGGCTGCAGTAGCCATGCTTAGCCTCATCTAGTGCAGCCGAAAAAATAATGTTTGTCTAAACTTGCCATCGACATGGTTAGACATATCGTGAACCCTACATAACCCCAAAATGAAATCCCTAAAACGACTGTTGCCAGCGAAGCGATTTTTACCATGCTAACGAGGACTCCAATTAGAAATACTTTTGCCATACTCCAGGGAGAGGTTTGAAAAATAAGATGACCGAGCCAATAGGCCCTTTAGCACGCTTGCCCTTTAATACTAAAGGTCCAAGGATCCAGATATAGCTACATAATAAAATAGTCGGCGCAATAATAATAAACATCAAAACAAATGCCGCTAAAATCTCGCTATTATTCCGATACAAATCTAGGGAGCTTTGGAGAAGTGTCATAACTTATTCGCGGCCTTTAGCTTGAAATGCCAAGAATGGAAAGATATTGGCGAGAACTAAGAAGGCGATCCCTGCAATCGCACAGGCAAGTGAACGTTCCATGCCATTGTGTGGGTTAGCACAAAGCAGGTGATTACAACGTGGGCAATTTGCACGTTGACCCTCAGTAATAGCAGGAAGATTTATAAGTAAATCACATTCATGACATGCGATTTTAGTCATTTCAGCATCCATATTGTTGTAATGATTAAAATGTATTCTAGACCTTGGAGGTAAGCATTTGTACTATGGGGTACTATATAGGCGCACATATTTATGTGCGATTATTGTACATAAATACAAGAACGTTTTTTAAACAATATTGGAGTTCTATCTTGAAAGCAGTTGGATTATATAAGTACCTTCCTATTGATTTACATGATTCATTGGTGGATGTCGAAATCGACAAGCCGAGCCCTCAAGGACGAGAGCTTCTCGTTCAAGTTCACGCGGTAGCGGTAAATCCGGTTGATACTAAGATGCGCGCTCCTCAAGATAAAGTAGAAGTCAGTCCGCGAATTCTCGGCTGGGATGTGGCTGGTGTGGTTGAAGCAGTAGGATCGGACGTGAGCCTCTTTAAAGCTGGGGATGAAGTGTTTTATGCCGGCAGTTTTACTCAATCTGGCTGCAATTGTGAATTTCATATTGTTGATGAACGTATTGTCGGTAGCAAACCTAAGAGTTTAGAATTTGCTCAAGCTGCAGCGATGCCGTTAACAAGTATTACAGCCTGGGAAGCTATGTTCGATCGCTTAGGGGTAGATAGTGAAGGAGCAGATGCTGGTAAAAATTTATTAATCATTGGTGGAGCAGGTGGGGTAGGTTCGATCGCTACACAATTTGCAAAACAACTCGCAAAACTAACTGTGACCGTTACTGCCTCACGACCAGAATCTAAAGTGTGGGTTAATGATTTAGGGGTAGATCATATTATTAATCATTATTTAGATATTCCTGAGCAAGTACATAATCTTGGTATTACAGGGTACGATTATATATTGTGTTTCAATGATACCGATGAGCATTGGCAATCCATGGCCACTGTTATAGCGCCACAAGGAAAAATTTGTTCGATTGTAGAGACAGCTGGTGATGTAGATCTTGGTGCGCTTAAGAGTAAGAGTGCGACTTTTTCTTGGGAGTTTATGTTCACACGCTCAATGTATGAAACCGATGACATGATTGAACAACATAATTTATTAAATCGTGTTGCAGAATTGGTTGATGCAGGCACTATTAAAACTACATCAAATAAAGTGCTTGAGCCTATCAATGCGAAAAACTTAAAAGTTGCACATGCTGAAATTGAAGGCAGGCATGCTATAGGTAAAATTGTTCTACAAGGCTGGTAGTCTTATGAAACACTGATTTATCCTGATATGTCGGTAAATTATTTTTCTAATCGCAGAAGAAATCAGACTTCTTTGTGAATTGTTCCAAAAATAGAGAGATTTATGATATCTAAACTGCTAGTTATTATTTTAACAGTTTTATTTATTAGTATTAGCTCATTAAATGGCTGTGCTACAAAAAAGAAGAATGAAACGTTAAGTTCATTTGATGAGACAACTAGGTTGTATGGAGGGGCGTTGCGCTGGAGAGAATTCGAAGGTGCAGTAAATATGATTCGCCATCAAGATGAATCAAGTGTAGAAGTTAATCTAGATAAGTATAAAGATTTGCGCGTAACCGATTATGAAATCAAGAAAGTAGTTATGGGTGAAGATTTAAAGACTGCTGTGGTAGAAGCTGCTATTTCTTACCATTATGAAACGACAAATGTCGTGAAAAAGTTACGCGATACGCAAAACTGGTGGTATATGGAAGAAGCGGGAAAGTGGTTTCTGGATGATGACTTTCCAGCCTTTTAGCTGGTTATATTCTCACTAAGAAAATCGCGCCACTGATTATTCATATTTCCGACTGCAATAAAAGAAGGGTTTAATAACGAATCTTTAGTGTTGTATTGCAGTGTTTGTAAGTTCATATCCACAATCTCTCCACCTGCTTCATTGACCACACAATGTGCCGCTGCAGTATCCCATTCTGATGTAGGGCCAAAGCGTGGATAAATATCGGCGACTCCCTCTGCAACTAGGCACATTTTAATCGAACTGCCCATGCTGATGAGATCAAAGTTTCCAATTTTATCTTGTAGTGCCTGTAATGACTGTCCTGCATGTGAGCGACTGCCGCAAATAGTTGGCTTGTCTGTAGGTGTGGAAATACGTGATTGAATTTTCTTGGCAGCTTGTTTTTGTTCTTGTTTATAGGAGCCTTGCTCTCTAGCAGCAAAATAACAGATATCTTGAACCGGAATGTAGACTACGCCCAAGCTTGTGGAATGGTCTGTAATCAACGCAATGTTTACGGTGAATTCACCATTTCTTTTGATAAACTCACGAGTTCCATCTAAAGGATCAATTAACCAATAGTTTTTCCAGCTAGATCTTTCAGTATAAGGAATTGAGGTCGACTCTTCAGATAAAATAGGAATATTAGGAGTGAGTTTTTCTAGCTTTTCAATGATAAGAGTATGGGATGCTAAATCTGCAGTGGTAAGAGGCGAATGGTCTTTCTTTTCTTCAATTTCAAATCCTTCTGCATAGATTTTCATAATCTCTGTGCCAGCTTGCTTTGCAATTTCACATACTGGGTTGACCAGTTCCTGCAGTCTTATATTATTCATTTCCATATCTAAGCTCATTATCTAGGATCTATTTTTTAATGCAAACACCAATGGACTGGAAATCAATCTCGGCTGTCTTTCTTGATATGGATGGCACATTATTAGATTTATATTTTGATAATTATTTTTGGCATGAGCATGTGCCATTACGATTTAGTGAGAAACATGCAATTGATCTGCATTCTGCTAAACAACAATTACAAGCACGTTACAAAAGTAAATCTGGGACGCTCGACTGGTATTGTGTAGATTATTGGGCAAATGAGCTTGAGCTAGATATTGTTGCATTAAAACGTGAAGTATCTAAACATATTCAGATCTTCCCTAATGTTGAAAAGTTCCTAAAAAAACTTAAATTACATAAAAAACATATTGCCTTAGTAACCAATGCGCATCGCAAAAGTATTGCTGTCAAAATGGATCATTTGGATCTAGATGGCTATTTCGACAAGATAATTTCATCTCATGACTATGGTTATGCTAAGGAAGAACAAGAATTTTGGCATAAACTGATGCAGGCAGCGCCATTTGATCCGGCAACTACATTATTTATTGATGATAACTTAGCCGTGCTTGCAGCAGCAGAGGCATATGGAATTCAACATCTGCTTTCTATTAAAAAGCCTGATAGCTCACAACCGTTGCAAGACACTCAACACTATCACGCGTTATCTGATTTTGATGAGATTATGCCAGTCTTGCCCTAGTCTTTATCCACACTTGTTATCCTCTTTTCCAGCGCTTAAAGCGTTTTTTACAATATACTAGCAAGGATTCATAGTCAGGAAAGTACAGGTCAAAGTCATCTTCAGCGGGTGAGTCGAACTCACAATAATCATTGGTATGATCACGACAAATTTGTGGACGTGCATCATAAATGCCACAACCGCCATCGGGCTGCAAATGATCGCACTTTGCACCAAAGGACACCCACCAACCTTCATCATCTTTGTAAACCGACACATTCTTATGTGAGACCTGCCAAAGCATATGCTCAAAGTCGACTTTTGTTTTCGGGGTTTCAAGCTCTTCCGTGACATAGGAGCAGCAATAGGAATTTGTGCAAAATCCACATTTATTTTCGGCAGTGATTTCAACGCCAGGTTCGAGCTTAACTTTTATGTCCGCTAATAGTTCCATTTCAATATGCTTGCTAGTTGAGTGAGACTGGCATTATAAACATGCGAGTGCACGGAGGGAATAAACTTAGTGTATTTAAGTAACAGTTAACACTTCCTTTTGTGGCAGATTCGTTATTTGTAATTGCTAAGAGACTCGTTCCAGGAAAACGCACAATCAAGTTCGGAACGCACCATGCGCAAACCATTTAACCCTTGTTTTAACAAGATGGTTAAAGGGGGTTGATTTTGAAAGCGCCGATGTGGTGTATGCATCCATAGAATACCCATATGCGCATTACGCGGGAAACTTGTGCGCAATGCATCGGCAATTCCTGCTACATGCTCTATGCGTTCTAGTGTTGCCTGTGATTCTGGGAAAGCTTCACCATCACGATAGCGATCTAAATTACGTAAGCGTACTTTGTTAGGTAATTCCAAGAGTTTAATAATTTCTTTGCCTGGTAATTCCCACTCGTCTAAAACACGCATTATATGCCGAGTGATTTCGACCTGATTTTGCAATGAGGAGGAGGACATTTTTTAAAGGCTAAAAATTACTCAATCAAGAGTATGCTTAGTCATCACTGGGTGTCTTATCAGGCTTTATTTTATTAGGTGCTTTGAATTCTAATACGGTCGAAGTTTTAGGTTCATCAATATATCGAGGCCGGTCTTTATTCTCAATGCCAGCATGCCCAGTAAGTTCACGTTCTCTTGCAGAAATGAGTCCAAAGCAATCACGTATATCTTTTATAGTTTGCTCATTCAATGGGTGGCGCATGCCGGGGCCAGGAGTTGTATCTTTTACAATCTGCGCCAAAAGTTTTCGCATTACAACTAAAATTCGTTGTTCCTTGCTTCGAGTAGTCATTAAATAGCCAATACGTATTTTATTTAATATAAAGAGCAAGCTCTAATATGGTTTAAAAATAATCAGCTATAGCCTAGCAGATTATGCTGTATATACCATTGATCTTTTATGCGTAAGGGCGATAGATAGCGTAAAATCACCTTAGTATTTATAACAATTTTAATATCTAAGGAGCCACCCTTATGCATCAAGCACAGTTTTCAATCGGCCAGCTTATCGTGCATAAGAAATTTAATTATCGCGGTGTAATTTATGATGTAGATGCTGAATATACGGGCACTGAAGAATGGTATAAAAAAGTCGCGAAATCTCAGCCACCAAAAGATAAGCCTTGGTACCATGTACTGGTTGATGGGCGGCTTATGACAACCTATGTGGCAGAAAGACATCTTGATGTTGATATAAGTGCGGAACCTATTACGCATCCTTTAACCGAAGATTATTTTGGTAGTTTTGAGGATGGCGCCTATCAATATTTCCGGATTAACAATTAAGCCAGGTTAAAAAAATAGTAATGTTTAAATCTATATCAAAATATTTACAAGAAAATATTCGCAAAGATAGTGAAGATGGTATGGATGAGCAACAACTCATGCACTTGGCATCAGCTGCATTATTTTTAGAAGTGAGCCGCGCAGATTTTGATATTCAAGATGAAGAATTAGCGTCTATTGCGAATTCATTAACTGGTAGATTTAATTTCTCAAAACAAGAAGCGGATAGTCTTATTGAGCTAGCAAGAACAGAACAAGACAGTTATGTGTCAATCCACCCATTTGTAAAAATTATCAACGATGGATGTTCGGCGGACGAAAAAAAATTATTGCTGGAAGATTTATGGCGGGTTGCTTATGCAGATGACAAGCTTGATAAATATGAAGAGTATCAATTACGAAAAATAGCAGATCTGCTGTACATCCCACACAGTGTTTTTATTCAAACAAAATTAAAAGTAACTGAAGCTTAACCGAAATAATTATCGGTAAGAAAAATTAAGAAGTGTAACTATAAAGTGTAAAAGAAATAATATTTTGTGATTTAAAAAAGGGTGCCGTAATTCAAGAAAACTAGGCACCCATTTTATTTATACCATGCTTTTCAGACCTTTAAGAGGAAGTACTTTAATACCTTTGCTTGCAGGTTTTGCTTTAAACATCATTTCTTCACCAGTGAACGGGTTGGTGCCTTTACGTGCCTTACGTGCAGGTTTCTTTACAACTTTGATCTTAAGTAAGCCAGGCAGGTTAAAATAACCAGCGCCACGAGGCTTAAGTTCTTTGGAAATTAAACCCTCAAGAGATTCAAGTACTGATGCAACTTCTTTTCTAGAAAGATCGGTATCAGCAGCAATGTTATTTAAGATTTCTGATTTTGTAGGTGGTTTCTTAACAGATGAGCTTTTTGTAGCGGCCATGCATAATTCCTCTAAATCGATAATGAACAATTAACTAAGTGCGGCGGTATGATCAAACACTATGAATAGAAATACAATAGCAATGTTAGGAAAAGTGCGGGGAAATTAGCACTTTTTTCATTTTCTAGATTGATCGAATGAAGTAATTCTTCAAGGCCAATCATTTTCAGGCCAAATTTGAATCTGTAGCTTAGGCTGATTTTTTGCAAAATCGATATAGAGCGATCTCGCCAAGTAAATTTGGATATAGTTTGCTTCCCAAACTATATCGATGAGCGTGATCTACTGCTGCGCGCTGTATAATTTTTATACTATTAGAATTGCATAAGGCTTCAAAATCTTGCAACGAACATAAATGAATATTTGGGGTATCGTGCCAATTATCAGGCAATGTACGTGTAATTGGCATATGTCCACCAAGTGCTAGCTGAATTCGATTTTTCCAAAAAGCCATATTAGGGAACGTTACAATACCTTCTTTGCCTATGCGCATCATTTGTCTTAATAGTTTTTCAGGGTGCTGAATGGCTTGTAATGTTTGGGTCATCACAACGTAATCAAAAGAATTTTCATCAAAAAATTCTGTAATGCCTTCATCTAAGTTAGTCTGAATTACTTGCACACCTTTGACGATGCACTTAACAATATTTGTGTGATCGATTTCTAAACCGTATCCAGTCACGTTGCGAGTTTTATGTAAATGATTAAGTAGAGCGCCGTCACCGCAACCCAAATCTAGTATGCGAGTATCAGGCTTTATCCATTCGCAAATTAGCTCTAAGTCTGGCCTTAATTTATTATTTAGAGGTTTGTCATTCATGGAATTACTCAATGTTATCCATGTAGGCATTTAGCACACCATGATATTCAGGTATAGGCGTAAGAAATGCATCATGACCAAGTTCGGCATCAATCTCTGCATAGCTTACTTTTTTATCAGCTGTAATCAGTGCGCGAACAATTTCACGTGACCGTGCTGGTGTGAATCTCCAATCCCCTGTAAATGAAACTACTAGAAAATTAGCATTGGTATTTTCAAATGCGCTTGGTAAATGATTATTGAATTGTATAGCGGGGTCAAAATAATCTAAAACTTTAGTCATTAGCAGATAAGTATTTGCATCAAATCGATCGACAAAAGATTTTCCTTGGTAACGCAAATAGCTTTCAACTTGAAATTCAACATCAAAACCAAAACTAAGTTTACCCTCACGCAAATCACGCCCAAACTTTTCGCGCATTGCGTCATCAGATAAATAAGTAATGTGACCTAGCATGCGTGCCAGCATTAAACCTTGGCGTGGAATTGTTTCGTGCTCATAGAATCGACCGGCGTGAAAATCAGGGTCAGAGAAAATAGATTGACGCGCAACTTCATTAAAAGCAATGTTTTGTGCAGTAAGCTTTGGTGTCGCAGCAATTACTAATGCATGACGTAATCGATCTGGATAATCAATTGCCCACTGCATGACTTGCATGCCACCAAGACTGCCGCCAATGACTGCAGCCCATTGTTGGATGCCTAGTTCATCTGCAAGGTGGCCCTGACTAATTACCCAGTCATGTACGGTAAGCAATGGAAAATCAGGGCCATAGGGTTTACTCGTTTCAGGGTTGATAGTGTTGGGTCCGCTACTGCCTTTGCAACCGCCTAAATTATTAGGACATACAATGAAAAAACGGTTGGTATCAAATGGTTTGCCAGGGCCGATACAGTTATCCCACCAGCCTGGTTTGCGATCATCCATGCTGTTGTAACCAGCTACGTGTTGATCTCCTGAGAGTGCATGGCAGATTAGCAGTGCATTGCTTTTGTCAGCGTTTAGTTTGCCATAGGTTTCATATGCAAGCGTGAACTCAGGTAGCGAGCGTCCGCAATCAAGCTCTAACAGTTTTTTAACCGTTAAAAATTGCGTCTCGACGAGACCAACTGAATCTGGCGCAAATGTTTCTGGCACGCTTAAGTTATTAAAGTAAGGTAATAGAGTATGAAGTGTAATGAGTGCGTGTATTGCACGCAATCATTTAGAATGAGTGTAATAATATCTTTATACAGTATAAACCAAGTAATACCACAATAGTTGAGAGATCAAAAATTCCCACAGGTGGAATGAGTTTTCGAGCTGGACGTATCAATGGCTCGGTTATAGAGCGCAATATCGGTGTAATGGGATTGCTCTGGCCATGCATTTGAGGAGCAAGCCAACTAATAATGACCAATAGAATGATCGCAAATATGAATATATTTACTACCTGATTAAGCGCGCCAAATATTGAAGGCACAATAAGTGAAGTTAGTAGTATTTGTTTACCAATTAAGAAACTACGCGCTGCAAACTCAATAAACTTGAGTACCAAAATTAATACAATTGCGGATGTATCAATTCCTCCTATACTGGGTAGCAACTTGCGTAGTGGTGTGAGTACGGGGTTAGTGATGGATAAAATAAATTGAGAAAATGGATTGTAAAAGTCAGCACGTGTTAACCCTAATAGCATGCGGATAATGACTGCGTAAATATACGAGGTGAATAAAACATGAATTAAAAAATCTAAAACGTTGTTTATAGGGTTCATGTTTCTTTTGCCTAGTTACTTACTGGTGTCAGAAAGTTGTTGAGATCTTTTTGCAGCATTCTTTATTGCCGTTTCAATGATTTTCTTCATGTCATGCTGTTGTAATGTATTAATTGCAGCCTCGGTAGTACCGCCTTTTGAGGTGACCGCATGACGCAGTTCTTGAGCAGATTTATCACTTTTAGAAATCAATTTGGCTGCTCCGGCAGCAGTAGCCACTGTGAGTTCGCGAGCTTGCGTTTCACTTAAACCTAAGCTCTGCCCTGCTTCCATCATTGCTTCAATTAAATAAAAGAAATAAGCCGGGCCACTGCCAGATACAGCGGTTACTGCATCCAATAATGATTCATTTTCTATCCATAATACTGTGCCTACACTGTTAAGAATTTCATAGGCCAGCTCGCGCTGGTCGGCAGAAACTTCTGAGTTGGCAAATAAACCGGTTACACCCGCTTGTACTAATGCGGGGGTGTTAGGCATGCAGCGAATAATTGGTAACTCGCCACCTAACCAGGTATCGATACTATTAATAAGTATTCCTGCAGCGATGGATATGATTAAAGGACGCTTGACTTGGCATTGAGCGGCTATTTGTTCGCAAGCCATCTGCATGGCTTGGGGTTTAACTGCTAACACGACAACATCAGCAAGATTAAGCGCAGCTTCAGATTGAGAATAAACATGACAGTGAGAAAACTTCTCATTTAGTTTGCTTGTAATTGCTTGGTCATTATCAACAATAGCGATATTGTCAGCACTCCAACCACAATCTAATAAACCGGTGACTAGTGCCTGGCCCATGTTACCGCCACCGATAAATACGATATTAAGGTTTTGCATAGTTTGCTTCATTTAGATTGTTTTCATTTTATGTTTTAGCAGATCGTTTTCCAAATATCGCGGTTCCTACGCGCACTATCGTAGTGCCTTCTGCAATCGCTGCTTCAAGATCACCGCTCATGCCCATAGATAATGTGTCGAGTGCAAAGCCATCTCGGTTTAGATGTTCAAGCTGTTTGCGTAAATTTGCAAATGATTTCCGTTGTTTACTAGTATCGCTGCTAGCTTGAGGAATTGCCATCAATCCGCGTAAATTAATGTGTTCTAATTTTGATATTGATTCTGCCAAGTCTTGAATTTCGTCGATATTGACGCCTGCTTTTGAAATTTCATTATCTACATTTACTTGTATGCAAACTTGTAAGGGGGGTAATGAATTTGGGCGTTGATCGTTAAGGCGCTGCGCAATCACTAGGCGATCCAAACTGTGCAGCCATTGAAAATGTTCTGCAATTAAGCGGGTTTTATTTTTTTGTATAGGTCCAATAAAATGCCAATGCAGCGCTGGTTTATTTAATTGGACCTTTTCAATTTTTCCTATAGCTTCTTGCACGTAATTCTCGCCAAAATGTGTTTGGCCTGCGGAACTTGCAGCTAGAATATCTTTAATAGGTTTGGTCTTACTAACTGCGAGGAGTTCTACACTGTTTGCCGGACGCTGATATTTTATTTCCAGCGTTCGCAAGGTTTCTAAAACACGTTTCAGATTTGCTTCAATTTGTGAATTTTGTTTTTGATTTTCTGGCATATTTCTTATCAGAGCTAATGATTAAATTAGGGTAAAAACACTCTTCGAGGCCGACTCAGAATATTGATGAAGGTCACATAAGTAACTCAATTACCCTCAGTTTTTTAGCATGTGCAGGGCTAATTGGCTAGCTATCTGCCCATTTAGTCGTATGAATGAAGCGGCTTGTCGAGAATCAAAGTTTAGGACGGCATATTCGATCGAGACTAAGGGTATTAGATGCCTAACCCAGGGTAAAGCCGCCTTATAACTTACTGAGGTGGGAAGGGTTAATCCATGGGGTTATCTATAAACCGAGTT
>CAXMUG010000008.1:0-2892 GCA_964196535.1 uncultured Mycobacterium sp.
ATATTCAAGATGCCACTGGTAAGCCTGTTGGCTTTAAGGCAGTGATAGGCGCTTACGGTTGGGTAGATGATTTTTTCGAAGCCATCAAAAAGCGAGGCGCAGAATCAGCGCCAGATTTTATTACGATTGATAGCGCTGATGGCGGTACAGGCGCAGCACCGATGAGCCTAATTGACTATATGGGCTTACCCATTGAAGAAAGCCTCCCTCTTGTTGTTGATCATATAAAAAAGCATGGGTTACGCGACCGCATAAAAATTGCAGCATCTGGTAAGCTAATAACACCTGCAGAAGTCGCTTGGGCATTTGCAGTGGGTACAGATTTTGTTAATTCGGCACGTGGATTTATGTTTTCACTCGGATGTATACAAGCATTACAGTGCAACAAAAATACTTGCCCTACTGGCATCACTACTCACAATAAAAAGCTTCAAACAGGTTTAGACATAAAAATAAAGGCAGAACGTGTAAGAAATTATGCCCAAAACATGGTCCATGAGGTAGGGGTGATCGCTCACTCATGCGGAGTTAAAGAACCACGCTTATTACGTAGATTTCATGCCCGTATGGTTCGACCCGATGGTAAATCGGTTCCACTAAATGAGCTTTACCCAGATTCGACAATTAACTAATTAACAATAAGAATCACAGGAGAATTTAAATGTCTACTCTTATTTCAACAGCAAATTCATTTCAAAATATACTAGATAAATTCCGCGGCCTTGATTTTCTTGGGCCACTTGCACTGCGATTATATTTAGCGCCTATTTTCATAGCAGTTGGTCTGCATAAATTCATGAACATTGAAGATATTGCCAGCTGGTTTGGTAATCCAGATTGGGGCCTTGGTTTACCCGCACCCATGTTAATGGCGTATCTTGCTGCAAGCACAGAATTAATTGGTGGAATAGCATTATTATTTGGCGTCGCTGTACGCTGGTTTGCCATACCGCTTATGGCCACTATGCTAGTCGCAACCTTCGCAGTGCACTGGGATCATGGTTGGTTTGCCATAGCGCCTGGTAACCCAGAAACCAGTACCGCAAAACCTATTGCTAAATACTTAGGCATTAATGCCGCAAAACATAGCCTAGAAAATAGCGAAGAAGTTGGTAAACGAGTAAGTGCCGCAAAAACCTTAATGAAAAAACATGGTAATTATGATTGGCTATCAGAAAAAGGTAGTTTTGTTGTATTGAATAACGGAATCGAATTCGCAGTGACCTATTTCATTATGTTGCTTGCACTATTCTTTACCGGCGCAGGTCGATTATTCAGCATTGATTATTGGCTACACAAATTCTTTAGAGAAGAATAGCCCTGCTTCTGCCAGAAGAGCGATTAACTCTGGCAAGTCATCTAAATAAGCCCTGCATCCATGCTCTGTGCAGGGCTATTACAATAAGTTACATCAGTATTTAGTTAAATCGGTAATTTTTGCAGCAGTAGTACGGTCTACTAGGCTAAGGTAAAATACAAACTATGCGGAATTCACCACAAAAATCATATCCCGTTTCAGGCTCAGGCCTGGGCTTGCGCCGCGATCTACTCAATGAGCTAGAAGCAGACTTCCCTGCGGGTATCGACTTCATGGAAGTCGCTCCTGAGAACTGGATAGGTATAGGCGGCCGACTGGGCAAACGTTTCCGCGCACTTACAGAGAAAGTGCCTTTTGTAACGCATGGTTTGTCATTATCCTTAGGCAGTCCGGCACCTCTTGATGAAAATTTTGTTCACGATGTTAAAAAGTTTTTAGGCGAACATAGTATTCGCTGCTATAGCGAACACCTTAGTTATTGCTCAGACCAAGGGCATCTCTACGATTTAATGCCAATTCCTTTTACTGAAGAAGCTGTGCATTACGTTGCAGATCGAATTAAACATGTACAAGATATTTTAGAAAGAAAAATAGCCATTGAAAATGTGTCCTATTACGCTGCCCCCGGCAAAGAAATGGATGAAATTAATTTCATTAAAGACATCGTAGAAGAAGCAGATTGTGACTTGCTACTAGATGTAAACAATATTTACGTCAATTCAGTCAATCACAATTACGATCCAATCGAATTTTTACAAGCATTACCATGTGAGCGCGTAGCTTATTGTCATGTAGCCGGGCATTACAACGAAGCCGAGGATCTTATTGTCGACACGCATGGCGCTAATGTAATTGACCCAGTCTGGGATATTTTAGACAAGGCATATGAATTATTTGGCAACATGCCAACTTTATTAGAAAGAGATTTTAACTTCCCACCTATGGACGAGCTTATGCAAGAAGTTCACACTATCCGCAATCTTCAAAGCAAGTGGGACGAATCTGACCAAGCTGTAGCAAAAGCCAGTTAGTTCAGCAAACGTTATGACTAGCGAAAATGCATCATTCAAAAAAGTACAGTATGACTTTACTGCTCACTTAAGAGACCCAGAAAACACCGCTGCGCCCAATGACGTTGAAGATCGCCGCATGGAAATTTATCGTGGTCTTTTCTACAGAAATGTAAAAAACTTTATTGACAATGCATTTCCTGTTTTACGCAAACTGTATAGCGAAGAGAATTGGCACAAAATGGTGCGCGATTTTTTTGCTAATCATCAATCCGTATCTCCGTATTTCAAGGATATTTCGCTAGAGTTCCTTAGCTATCTACATAATGAACGCGAACGACAGCCCGAAGACCCAGTGTTCATTAAAGAATTGGCTCACTATGAATGGCTAGAAATATTTTTAACGTTTACAGATATTGAACCAGATCTATCCCACATCGATAAGCATGGCGATTTATTGAAAGGTATACCAGTTTTATCGCCGCTTGCGAAAATGCATAGCTATGCCTACCCAGTACATCAAATTAAGCCCAGCTTTCAACCCGAACAGCCAAGCAAACAAGC
>CAXMUG010000009.1:0-6251 GCA_964196535.1 uncultured Mycobacterium sp.
TTGCTATTGTCCCACTTGATCAAATGTATTTTGATCATTTACCCGTTGAAGAGGTTAAGCAATATTATCGTAATGCTTTTAGTTTTGAGTCAGGTAAAGCATGGAAATTGGTATTTACTTGGTTTCTTGGCTTATCTTGCGGGAGACTAATGTTAAAAGCCTTGGCAAATAATTAAAAAATTGCTCTTCGATTTCTCAAAACACATCAATTCCTCAAAACAAGTCAGTGTTTTGTTTGTATGCATGGGAAATATATGTCGTTCACCGACTGCGCATGGAGTGTTTCAAAAGTTAGTTATTGAGCATGGTTTGAATAACATTGTTGAAGTTGATTCAGCAGGAACCCATGCTTACCATATAGATAAAAAGCCAGACGCGAGAGCATGCTCGATCGCTGCTAAGCGTGGGTATAATTTGTCAAAATTGCGTGCCCGAAAAGTTATAAGTGCAGATTTTGAAAAATTTGAATACATACTTGCAATGGATAATGAAAACTACACCGACTTATTAGCCGAATGTAATGAAGAATATAAACATAAAATCAAATATTTTTTAGAATTTTCCACGAAATTTAAAGTTCAGGAGGTTCCTGATCCATATTACGGCGGATTAAGTGGATTTGAAAATGTACTAGACTTAGTTGAGGATGCAAGTAATGGCTTGCTAAATCATATTGAATTCACTCATTTACCAAATGTTAAATAACTATCAGTAAATGAGTGAAAAAATCTTAGAGCCTTTTGCTAACTATTAACTCGCATCAGTACCGGTGCTTGTAGATGAGGGTGTCGATTCAGTTTTAGCTGCAACGTCTTGAGCTTGGTTGGACGAGGTTGTTGTTTGATCTTGCGTAGAATGATTTTTGCCATTACTGCGATTACGGTTGTTCGAAGATTTGCGCGAGTTATCATTTCTGCGTCTAGTATTCGATTGGTTACGTTTTCTGTTATTGCCACCAGATCGATTATTATTGCTTCTATTATTGCCACGATAACCTTCGCTTCTGCGATTATTATTGTGCTTTTGCTGGTTTTCACTTTTGGATTGTTCTTCAGCTTCATCACTTGAAAACCAAGCTAACAATCTACTTAACAGGCCTGGCTTAGACGTATCTGCAGTTTTCCGTTGTGGCACAGGTGGTGTAGCGCTAATAGCTTTTACTGCAGGTTGCTCGGCTGCGATAGGAGCAGGTTTGTGCAGATTAACTTCTGTTTCTTGTTGTGGAATCAGTTCATAGCTCGGTCGATTAATGACTTCTTTGCCTTCATCTCTAATTCTTTCAACATTAAAGTGTGGAGTTTCTAAATTGGGGTCAGGAATAATAATTATTTGCACAAGGTGTCTTGCTTCGATGTCTCCGATGTTAGAGCGTTTTTCATTTAATAAGAAACTTGTAACATCAACCGGTAGTTTTGCAGTTATAACACTGGTCTTATCTTTAAGCGCTTCTTCTTCGATAAGACGAAGCACTCCAAGTGCTAATGATTCAATGCTGCGTATGGTTCCATGGCCGGTGCAACGTGGGCATACAATCTGACTTGATTCTTCAAGTGACGGCCGTAGCCTTTGTCGCGACATCTCGAGCAAACCAAAGCGGGAGATTCTTCCGATCTGTACTCGTGCACGATCTATTTTTAATGCTTCACGCAAACGGTTCTCAACATCACGTTGATTTTTGTTTGCCATCATGTCAATGAAGTCGATGACAATCAGTCCGCCTAAATCACGGATACGTAACTGGCGTGCGATTTCATCTGCTGCTTCCAAGTTAGTATTGGTAGCGGTTTCTTCTATGTCGCTACCCTTGGTTGCTCTAGCTGAGTTAATATCGATAGAAATCATCGCCTCTGTATGGTCAATTACAATTGATCCACCTGAAGGTAAAGTTACATCACGATCAAATGCAGATTCAATTTGTGATTCAATTTGATAACGATTAAACAGCGGTACTGTGTCTTCATAAAGTTTAAGCTTGCTAACGTTATGCGGCATGACTTGTTCAGCGAATTTTTTCGCATCATTGAACACTTCAGGGTCATCAATGATGATTTCACCTATGTCTTCACGCAGGTGATCGCGTAGAGCACGAATAATGACATTGCTCTCTTGGTAAATTAGAAACGGTTTGTCATGCGTGTCTACTGCACTAGTGATGGCTTGATAAATTTGTAGTAGATAATTCAAGTCCCATTGCAATTCTTCTGCACTGCGGCCTACACCAGCTGTACGTACAATTGCGCCCATTCCGCTAGGGACATCTACATCAGACAAAGCTTTGCGTAGTTCTTCTCGTTCTTCGCCTTCAATGCGTCTAGATACACCACCAGCCCTTGGATTGTTAGGCATCAGTACTAAATACCTTCCAGCTAAGCTCATAAAGGTGGTAAGGGCAGCGCCTTTGGTGCCGCGCTCTTCGCGTTCTACTTGGACAACTATTTGCTGTCCTTCAGAAATTTGATCTTTAACAGAGAAGCGTTCGCCAGAATTAGCGGAATCACTAAAGTACTCGCGAGAAATATCTTTAAAAGGAAGAAAACCATGCCGTGTTGATCCAAAATCAACAAAGGCAGCTTCTAGGCTGGGCTCTACGCGGGTGATTACACCCTTATAAATATTATCTTTTTTCTGGTTTCGAGAGGGAAGTTCGATATCGAGGTCGTATAGTCGTTGTCCATCGACCATGCCTACACGTAGCTCTTCTTGCTGTGTAGCATTGATTAAAATTCTTTTCATGTTTGTTTTTGTCCAAAGTCGTTATCCTTCGAGATTGTTTTGCTAAACAAACGTCCGCTCGAAATCCTGTCCAATTAACATTATTGGAAAAACCATTAGGCACGGATTGCTCGGCAGTAAATGGCCGAAGGAAATGTAATAGTGTGTAAATAAAAATCATTATGTTTTGTTATGAGGCGACTGTATTATTTATGTCTTCACAGTGCGTCTAAACTTACGCTTCACAGATATAGCTCTGTAAAATGTATAAATTCATTTCGTGCAAAAGAAAAATACGTGGTCAAATATGATTTGATATGGCTTTTTTGCACAGTGCGTTAATATCGCACAATCGATACTATATCAATCAAAGACATGGTCAGCAAATTTATAACTTGGCGTTTTTATTGCCTTTTTTACTAGTCTGTCAAAAGGTCATAAGTTTGCCCATAAACGGTTACGCATGAAAGATAATGGATCTATACACACTATTGATGCTGCTCGAGATGGTCAGCGTATAGACAATTTCTTATTCACCCGTCTCAAGGGGGTGCCAAAAGGGCTTATTTACCGCTTGTTGAGAACCGGCAAGATCCGAGTTAATGGAAAGCGCGTGAAGCAAACCTATCGTTTGCAGGAAGATGATCAGGTAAAGATCCCTGCTATCGAGGTGTCTGAGTCTGCAACGCCTACTATTGGTGATGCAGTAAAGAAGCAAATTATTTCAGCCACTATCTATGAGGATGAGAATATTCTGGCGATTAATAAACCGGCAGGGCTTGCCGTTCATCCCGGCTCGAGAGTTTCATATGGCGTTATAGAAGTATTTCGCGCTATTCGGCCGGATGCGCCTTATTTAGAATTAGTGCATCGCTTAGATCGAGAAACCAGCGGTTGTTTACTGATTGCTAAGAATAAACATTGTTTAAATGCCTTGCATGATCTGTTACGTCGAGACGATGTTAACAGTGAGGTGGAAAAAAATTACTCTTTATTAGTTAAAGGTAGGTGGAATTTAGGCGAGAAAGTGGTGGATACACCGCTACAATCTAAAGGGCCTAATTCAGAAGTGGATGATCAGAAGAATGCGTGGAAAGACGCGCATACTATATTTCGACCGATCGAATATTATAAAGACTTTACCTTGCTGAATGCTCAAATTAAAACGGGTCGCACACACCAAATTCGTTTGCATGCCGCACAAATTGGGTTTCCCGTAATTGGTGATTCAAAGCATGGAGATTTTGCCTTTAATAGAGAATGTCGAAAAATGGGATTTAAGCGTATGTTTTTGCATGCAGCAGAAATCTCTTTTCAACTTCCTAATTATAGGCAAAGGATTACCATTACCGCTCCAATGGGAGCTGAACTAAAGACATTTATGGAAGGTCTAGATTCACGAAAGGATGATTTCATTAATTGAATGGGTTTGATTTCTATCTAGCGATGGGGTTTACTGAAATTTGTAATAGGGTAGCTTTATTAGAACTTGCTTTTATACGGGTGACGAATATATATGGAACCAAAAATTAATTTAGATAAAATTTCAAATGATGATCGTTCTTCATCCGGTTGGGAACGTGAAGCGATTGTTAACCTTGCTCAAGCAGGTCTCAAAGAGCAACGCCGTGCACGTAAATGGGGAATATTTTTTAAGCTCTTAGGCTTTGCTTATGTGTCGATATTTCTTATTACTATTTTGGCGCCGCATTTTTCAAGTTTTTCAACTACGACACAACATACCGCACTTGTAGAACTTGCAGGTGTCATTGCAGATGGTGAAGAGGCAAGTGCAGATAATATAGTGTCAGGCTTGCGTGCTGCATTTGAAAATAACAACTCAGCAGCGGTTATACTCAGAATTAACAGTCCAGGCGGAAGTCCTGTGCAAGCCAGTTACATTAATCGTGAAATTAAACGTTTACGTGAAATGCATCCTGATAAACCAATTTATGCAGTCGTAACCGATATATGCGCATCAGGTGGGGTGTTTGCAGCAGTAGCCACAGATAAAATTTATGCAGACAAGGCGAGCATTGTAGGGTCGATTGGTGTGCGCATGGATGGTTTTGGGTTTGTCGATGCGATGGAAAAATTAGGTGTCGAAAGAAGACTAATGACTGCGGGCGAACACAAAGGGTTATTAGATCCGTTTCAACCTGAAAATGAATTTGAAAAACAACATGTGCAATCCTTGTTAGATGAAATTCATCAACAATTTATAGATGTGGTTGTTGAAGGTCGTGGCGACAAGCTTGCGAAAGATAAAAACATGTTTAGTGGCTTATTCTGGACAGGTGAACAAGCGCTAGAGCTCGGATTAGTAGATGGCTTTGGCAGTGCAAGTTATGTTGCCAGAGAAGTAGTTGGTGTAGAAGATATTCAGGATTACACATTCCGTGAAGATGTTTTCCAGCGTTTTGCAAAACGTTTAGGTACTGCGATGGTGAATCCGATTATTAAAGGTTTGTCATATCCAGTATTGCACTAATAGCCGCAATAATTTTATTTTGGCAAGAAGTGAGTACATGGATGTACGAAAATAAGTAGCATCATAGAAGATGCAGCAAATTAAATTCTTTCTCATCTTTAATGCCCGCTTTGGGTTGTTAGCGGGCATTATACACCTGTTAATTTTGATGTAATCGGATCAAAACCATCAGCTTGCAACATCGAAGTTAGTTTAATTAACGGTAAACCAATCAGTATATTTGGATCATCGCCTTGCATTTTTTCAAATAAAGTAATCCCTAAGCCTTCAGCTTTAAAACTTCCTGCGCAGTCGTAGGGTTGATCTTTATCTAGATAGGCAATAATTTGTTTTTCACTAAGCTTGCGAAAAGTTACTTGAAAGGTTTCGCAGCTGACTTGTTGCGAATTGGTTTTAGCGTTGATAACACATAAACCAGTATAAAACGTTACACATTTTCCGCTGGAGGCTTTGAGTTGTGCTATAGCATTTTCATGGTTACCAGGTTTACTTATAATTTTGCCTTTTAAAACTGCGCACTGGTCGGAGCCTATGACCAATGCATCAGTTTGCTGTTTTGCTGCCGCTTTAGCTTTTTCTAGTGCTAAACGAGAAACGTAATTCTCAGCCGATTCTCCAGCGTTAACCGATTCATCTATATCCGGAGCAACACAGATCATGCTAGGAATTAGAGGTTCTAATAATTTTTTGCGATAGGTGGAGCTGGAGGCTAAAACGATATTCATAATAAAGTGGTTAAGTAGTATCTATTTAATTTCTTACAAATCACTCATAAAGCGATAATGAAGGGGTATAGCTTATTTCGTATACTTCAATTTATGCCAGAGCAACAGCAAAAACCACTTCCAATTCGCTTTGATCCTGTGAGTTTCGCGGACCATGAGCGGAAGTTAGAGGGTCCGATTGCAACTAAAGCGATGTTGCGGTTAAGAGAAAATGTGGTCTCCTCAGAGGATATGGTGGATGCCAAGTTGAGTTTTTCTCGGGGATTATATGGATATCCTCTGGGGGAAGGACAGGTAATGGCTAGTGTGACAATGCGCTGTGA
>CAXMUG010000010.1:0-4093 GCA_964196535.1 uncultured Mycobacterium sp.
GATCCACAATAATGAGCAAACCTAGTCCGCGCATCCATTCTGCAAAAGCAACTCTACCGTGATAAATACTGCGTACATTATTACCTTCAGTGCTTGGGATGAATACGCCTTGCCAATTTAATTTGCTACGAGCTGAATTGCGTTTTTGCCCAAATTTATTACTAGGCTTACCCACCACCGGCCAGTACAACTTGCCTTGCGATATACTAAAACCTTTACTTTTATCAACAACAGGAATTTCCGCTAAAGCCAAACGAAGTTTTTCAATCAATCCTTTAAGTTGTTTCTCGTTGCCTTCGAGGTTTGCGAGCTTTCCCTTTTCTGATGAAACATTACTATTTAATGAGCTTATTGCTGATTTACGCTGTTTTTGCGCCTGTTCTAGGGATTGTTTTTCATTCAACAAACTCCGTTTAGCTTGTTTGGCAATTTCTTCTGTTTGCAGAATCTCAGCTTGAACTTCGTTAACGGACTGCAAAACCTTAGTAGCTTTATCAATTTCACTCAGGCGCGCACTATGCAGGTAATCGTAATAAATAAGATTCCGTCCAAGCTTTTCGGGTTTCTGCTGATTCAATAACAATTTAAGTTTTTGCTGACCACCATATTGATACTCTGAACGTATCTGCGCATATAAGATGTCGTGATGTTTGGACAATTGCTTTTGCAATTGCTTTTCCTCTGCTTGTAACTTTGCTATTTTTTCTTGGCTCTGATTAAGACTTGCCTCGGTTGCCACAAGTTGTTGATTTAAATTTCCAATACTTTGTTCAGCTTCACGCAGCAGTTTTTCTAAGCTACCAATTTCTCCATGTTTCTGTTCTAATTTTTGTTGTGACTTGCGAATTTGCTCCTGTATCTTAACAAGCTTTTTTTCCGTTTCCTGTTTTGTAGGTTCAGCATATACAGATGCTATAAAAGCCACGCATACTACAAAAAACAACACCATGGATGCTGCTCTAATCATCTGTAAAGCGAGTATTTGCAACATATTCAGATGAGATTATACCTATCAAATTAGCAAGAAAAATCATTAACTTATTGATTTGTATAGTGTATTAATGTATTAGACATTTATAATATTAGCCTATACTATAAAAGGCATACGTTTGCACGGAAACGCAAACCTACAACAACTAGGATCCATTATGAGCATAGCCACAGAAGAACTCATCTCAAGAGAAGAGGATATAGAGCAGGCGTCGCGATCTCTAAAAGCCATGTCGCATCCTTTACGTTTAAAAATTCTTTGTGTTTTGGGTGATCGAGAAGCCAGCGTACAAGATATTGTCGATAATGTCGGCACTTCTCAAAGTAACATCTCTCAGCACCTCGCCATTTTGCGTGATAAAGGCATTTTAGCTTCTCGCAAAGATGCGAATCGTGTGTTTTATCGTGTTGGTGATGAACGCACACTCAGTTTAATTAATATGATGCAACAGGTGTTTTGCTCAGCGCATTAATTCTACTTCGTTTTTCTTTACCTGATTTCTAATTTACCTCCATATGCAAGAATATATTGAATTCGCTGGACGGCATAGCATGCTATTTATAGCGCTTGCGGCTGTAGTTGCTTTGATTATTATGACCGAATTAAAGCGAGCCACTAAAGGCTACAAAGAAGTTCTACCTTCTGAAGCGGTAAGATTGATCAATAAAGAAAATGCCATGGTACTAGATATACGTGAAGCTAACGAAATAGAGCAGGGCAGTATTATAGATTCTAAGCATGTCGCACTTAGCGTGCTACCTGAAAAATTAGCTAACCTCTCAAGCAATAAAGACCAACCTATTTTAGTTTTTTGCAAAATGGGCAATCGCTCTGCACAAGCTTGTAAATTATTATTGAAAAATAGCTACACCAATGTATTTGGCTTGAAAGGCGGACTAACTGCCTGGGTTAATGACCAACTTCCAATAACTAAAAAATGAGTAAGCAGCATGAGCACTCCTGAAATTACCATTTATTCTGGGCACCGTTGCGCATACTGTAATGCAGCAAAAAAAATGCTTGATACTAAAGGCGTTGAGTACAACGAAATTAACATTCATGAAGATCCGGGCAAAGCTGAGGAAATGGTAGGACGTACAAAACACCAAACTGTGCCGCAAATATTTATTGGCGATACACATATTGGTGGTTTCGATGATCTGGCAGCATTAAATAGTGAAGGCAAACTAGATGACATGCTGCAAGGCAAATAATTGTAGAGAAAGCCGAATGTAATTAAGTCATAATTAGCTATTAAAACAATTAACCACACAAGAAAATGTCTGAAAAACCTGCTCAGAAATTTGAAATTCAAAAAATATACGTAAAAGATCTTTCCTTCGAAACTCCGAATTCGCCTAAGATCTTCACTGAAAAATGGAATCCTAAAACGGACGTCCATATTCAAACTGAAAATGACAAACTTGACGAGAATGTATTCGAGATTGTCATTACCGTCACAGTGACCGCTACTCACGAAGAGGCCACAGCATTTCTAGTTGAAATTAAGCAAGCAGGAATATTTTTCTTGGAAAATTTTCCTGAAGACCAACATAAACAGCTATTAGGTAGCTATTGCCCAAATATACTGTTCCCTTTCGCGCGTGAGGCCGTTGCCGAATTGGTCACCAAAGGTGGCTTCCCGCAATTGTTATTAAATCCAGTTAACTTTGATGCACTTTATCAGCAGCATTTGTCCGCGGTTAAAGAACAAAAAAACAATCCTGAACAAATTAAGCATTAATTTATGACTACTGCTGCAGTATTAGGTGCCGGATCTTGGGGCACCGCACTTGCCATACAGCTTGCAAAAAATGGGCATCAAGTTCGTGCATGGGACCATGATGCTGAATTAATATCTGCCTTAATTACAGATCGCCAGAACAAACGTTATTTACCAGGCAATAAATTTCCTGACACACTCTCTGCTGAACAAGAACTTACCACAGCAATAAAAGATGCTGATTTCATTTTATCTGTAGTACCAAGCTATGCCATGCGCGTAGCTTGTGAACAATTATCGTCCTTGAACCATACCAATAAATTTATATGGGCCACTAAAGGTTTTGAAAAACAAACTAAAATGATGATGCATCAAGTGGTGGAAGATGTACTAGGAAAAGATATTCAGTCAGCTGTGTTGTCTGGCCCATCATTTGCTAAAGAAGTCGCTGTCAGTTTGCCGACTGCTGTGGCGTTAGCTTCTAGTGACATCGACTATGCAAAAGAGCTAGCCACTTACTTTCATAGCGATAACTTCCGTGTATATGTAAGTGACGATGTCATTGGTGTGGAATTAGGCGGCACAGTAAAAAATGTTTTGGCTATTGCTGCTGGTATTGTTGATGGCCTTGGGCTAGGAGCGAACGCACGCGCTGCTTTGATCACAAGAGGGCTAGCTGAAATGATGCGTTTAGGTGTAGCGTTAAAGGCAAACCCACAAACCTTAATGGGGCTGGCGGGCATGGGTGATTTGGTGTTGACCTGTACCGATAATCAATCACGCAATCGAAGATTGGGCCTTGCATTAGCACAAGGTAAAACAGCACAACAGTACATGGATGAGCTCGGGCAGGCAGTGGAAGGCTTTCATGCCGCTCAAGTCGTGTACGATATTGCCAAAGACCATCATGTTGATATGCCAATATGCAATCAGGTTTGGAATGTTTTAAGTGAGAAAATGGACCTTAAAACTGCTATTGCACAATTACTCGGCCGTGAGATGAAGCAAGAATCTGTTTAGGTTTCATATTTTAAAATCATTTTGACGCCAAGCTTCGTAAAGAATAATCCCTACAGAATTAGCTAAATTTATACTCCGCGATGATTCACGCATAGGTATGCGCAGTACATTACTCGGTTTATATTGTTCCAACACCACATTGGGTAAACCTCGCGTTTCAGGGCCAAAAATAAAGGTATCTCCGACTTGAAAGCTTGGTACATCATAATTTGTGCGTCCTTTTGTAGAACATGCGAAAATCCGCTTTGGTTTAAGCGCATCCAGCATGGCTTGATAACTTTGATGCTCCAAGACTGTTGCAAATTCATGGTAATCCAAACCTGCTCTTCGAAGTTTTTTTTCACCCAGCTGGAAGCCCA
>CAXMUG010000011.1:0-17827 GCA_964196535.1 uncultured Mycobacterium sp.
AATACTGGCTGTGTTTTAGGCGCCCTTACACCTTTATATTCTCTCCAAGTTGACGTACATGTCCAACCCTCGATCACGCGCGCATTTACAGAATGATTGTCTTGTTTAGAATAAAATGTTGCAGTGGTAATTCCTCCCTCACTCAATCCCATTAAGAAAATATTATTTTCATCAACCCAAGGGAGTCGTTTAGCTTGCTCTATAGTATAACCAGCGTCATATTGACGCATTTTAAGTGTGTCACGATACAAGCCTCCTTGATGAAGGTAGACATCGCATGATCGAGGATATTTTTCTCGCGCAAAGCTTGGGGGCGCTATAACTGCAAAACCATTATTGGCTAAAAAATTAATCCGCCGTAAAGTACCGGCCCAAATTCCTGAACAACCATGCATATACACTACAGTTGGGATTTTTTTTGATTAGAGAACCGCATTTTCGCCAGATCACTAACTTGAAGAGTTAAATATTCACCTTCTCCTATAGGTATTCTAAGCAAGCTATTTTGCCAAACTCTTTCAAGCTCTACGGGGTCATTCCAATCTTTACTAGACATTTCAGATGCAGCGGTGAATTTCTTGGCGTCATTACCAAAATGACTATAAGAAGTTAAATTCAGCGCACAAACAGATGCACCCGAAACCACAATTATTAATATGAAAAAGATATTAAGCAGTTTGGTGCTGACCATATAATTTTGCATAAAGTCCATTGGCAACAAGTAATTCTTCATGACCACCTTGTTCAGTAACTTTTCCATCTTCAAATACATAAACCGTGTCGGCTTGTTTCACCGCACTTAACCGGTGCGCAACAATTATCATGGTGCGGCCTTTCAGAAATTCTGCCAGCGCTATATGCAGTTTAGCTTCCGTCTCCGCATCCAGCGCAGATGTTGCTTCATCTAAAATAACGACTTGCGGATTCGTTAACGCCATTCTTGCAATCGCTATACGTTGCCGCTGACCACCGGATAAACGTATTCCATCCACCCCAATCAAACTATCCAACCCTCTTGGCATAGCTTCGATGGCATCTTTAATTTGAGCAACTTCTAATACTCGCCATAAAGCAACATCAGACACTTCTCTACCCAACGTTAAATTCATGCGAACCGTATCGTTAAACAACGCTGGATGCTGTAGCACACAAGCCACATGCTCACGCACTACATCCATTCCGATTTTCGAAACTGGCACATGATCAAACTTAATTTCACCAAACAGAGGCGGATACAACCCAAGCAACACTTGCACTAGTGTTGATTTACCACCACCACTAGCACCTACTAAAGCCACTTTCTCACCTGCTTGAATAGTAAGATTAACGCCACCCAATACATATGGTCCGTCACCATAGGCAAACTTAATATCTTCTATTTGCACACTAACCGCATGCTTATGGGTAAACGGATTTTCTATATGCGGATAGTGAGGCTCTCTTGGCAAGTGCAATAGCTCATTTATACGCCCCAATGCAGCCTTAGCCCCATAAAAAGAATATTGAATACTTAGCACTTCTTGCACCGGACCCATCATGAACCAAAGATATCCAAACACGGCAATCATTTCGCCAATACTGAGGTCAGATAACAAAACCATGGCCATACTCAAGGCGCGAAAAATATCAAATCCAATTAGAAATACTGAAAATGATAATCGATTGGCCGCATCACTCTTCCATGAAAATGCGGCAGAATGTTCTTTTAATTCTTTTGCATTTTTCTTTACACGATCTAAATAGTAAGCCTCTCTATTGCTAGCACGAATTTGTTGAATACCATCTAAGGTCTCTGTAAGTGATTGCTGAAATTTTTCAAAAGATTTGTTTTCTTTTTTCTTAAGATCCTTTACCTTCTTACCTATCAACATAGTGATGTAAATCACCAATGGATTTACAAACATAATACATAGTGCAAGCTGCCAATGCAGCCACAGCAATACACCCGCAACACCCATTATAGTTAATGCCGCAACCAGAAATTTACTTACTGTTTCGCCTGCAAACTGATCAACTGTATTTAAATCTGTTACAAATTTTGAAGATACTGCACCACCACCTAGAGTTTCATACTCCGACATAGCCACCGACTTAAGTCGATTAAGCAATTGATAACGTATTCGATAAATAATGTCTTTCGCAATGCCAACAAATTTTTTGGTTTGCCAAACATTTAAAAACAAATATGTTAAACGCAGAATAATACATATTACAGTCAGCACCGCAATGTAGAGAAAAGGAGTATGCAGAGTCTCTGGAAAAAACTTACCGACTGTAGCAACCACTTTCCCCGGCTTGTCTAACAAAACTTCGTCAATCAAGAGCGGGATAAGCAGAGGAATAGGAATACTTGCAAAAACTGCCACAATTGCAATGACATGTGCAGAGTAAAGTTCTTTTTTATGTGCAAGTGCCATGTTTAACACATGGCGCACCGTGTACCGCTCTGGAACGGATTCTATATTTTCTTCAGATCCCTTTTCGATACGATTGGTTTGATTCATTAGACTACCAACTTTAATTAAGCCTCTTTTGAATCCTGTTTTTCGCTCTGCTTTTCAATATCGGCTCTAACTTGATCCATATCCAAAGCTCTAGTTTTATCAATAATATCTTCTAATTGTGCTGGCGGTAATGCGCCTGCTTGTGAATACAATAAAATTTGTTCACGAAAAACCATTAATGTTGGTATCGAGCGAATGTTGCATGCTTCAGCCAATTCCTGCTGTTCTTCTGTATTTACTTTTGCAAATACAACATCTTCATGATTTTTAGATGCTGCTTCAAAAGTTGGTGCAAATGATTTACATGGACCACACCATGAAGCCCAAAAGTCGATAATGATTGTGTCATTTTTTTCAACGGTATCGTTAAAGTTATCCTTAGTTAGGGCAATCGTCGCCACAATTCTCTCCTTTTATTATAGAAATTTAGATCCCTGCATAGCTTCTTTTAGATGATACAGACGCACGATGTGGTCATCGATCTCTAGGAGCCGTTGCTTAGTCGCTAATTGTAGAGGTAACAGTTCTGTAAGACGAGCACCTACCCAACCTGCGTAGTCATACCCAGCTGGCAAGGTAGTATAGGGCTTACCTACTTGGGTAATAACTTTTTGCAACAGACTGCGCATGACTTCAAACTCTTCAGGTAATTTAACATCAGGGTCTTCTTCTAAACATTGCACTTGTCCTACCAATAACTGGTTGGCCTGAATATGCACATCCTCTATATGAATCTTTGTCTCGCCGTAGACGGTTATCCCTAGCAATCCATCCGGCAGTGTCTCCCAATCTGCAATTCGGCATTCTGTACCTGTCTTATGCGCCTCAGCCGCCTGACCTGCTTCTTTACCATTCTTGATAAGCACAACACCAAAGCCATGCTCATTACGCATACAGTCTTTCACCATATCTAAATAGCGAGGCTCAAACAAACGTAGCGGTAACGCACCACCAGGGAAAATTACCGAGTTCAGTGGAAATAAAGGCAACTCATGCAAATTTGAAGACAAAGCTTAAGCTCTTTGCTTAATTTAAAGATAATACTAGATTGAAATATTACATTGATTACGCAGCTTTATCAGCTGTAATTTTACGATTGGCTAAACGTTTGACCATTGAATGAGCCACTGCTTTATAAAATTGCGCTTGCAACTAAGCCAATCTCACCAAAACAATCTCCTTCCGCCAAAGTTTTAAACGGCTCATTTGTTTTATATACAATAGCTTTACCGCCCACGATAACGTAGAAAGTTTGATCTATTTCACCCGCAGATAAAATAGTTTCATCACTGGATATGCGCAACCATGTTGCTAAGTCTACAAATTCTGATAATTGTTTCTGACTAAAATCTTTAAAGAATTCTATCATTCCAGCCTGATCCGCATTCACGCGCTTAATGATCTCCGCCTCTTCATAACGCAAAGCGATATCTACACTGCGTATCGCGCTGCAAAATCAGCAGCAGATGGGTAGCGCTGCTCTTGCTGCTTCTCTAATGCTTGATCAATGATAGGTTGAATTTTTCCGGCATGCTCAACACAATAATTTTCTAGAGGCTTTGGTTTTCCATTTAAAATCTTGTACATATGTGTATGCACATTATCCGCCTCAAATATCTTACCTCCAGTAAGCAATTCATAGAGCACAACACCTAGTGCATACAAGTCAGTACTTGGACCCACTTCTTGTTCTTCTATTTGTTCTGGTGCCATATATAAAGGCGATCCGAATAAACCACTGGATAAGGTATCTATCTCACTTCTTACCTTAGCAATTCCAAAGTCTACAGTTTTAACGTTGCCATCGTCCATGATCAGGATGTTTGCAGGTTTAATATCTCGATGTACAACATTTTTGCTATGCGCATACTCAAGTGCTTTACAGCACTTAAATACAATATCGATAGCCTTAGAAATTGAAATTTTTTCTTTAGCATTCATTATACAAGCTAAACTTTTAGCCTCTATGTATTCCATTACAATAAAAGTTTTCCGATCACCGATACCTGCATCATAAACCGATACTATATTTGGGTGTTGCAACTGACCTATTGCACGGGTTTCCAGAAAAAAAGAATTGCGTAATTGCTGTGAATTTTCTTCACCTTCTTGATTATCGGGAATTGACTAACTTTTATGGCAACATCGCGCTCCAAAAATGGATCATGCGCTTTGTAAATGGTGCGATATTTACCTTGATGGATAATTTTATCTAACTGATATTTACCTATCCGATCACTGGAAGATAAGCTACGACGTTTTCTTCTATCATCCATATTTTATATGCGCATTAATGTAAAGCTTTAGATTCTCGGCTTGATAACTGCAGAACCAATTTCTCAGACAAACCGTCAAAACTACCATTACTTAAAATTAAAACATTGTCGCCTTGTTTTATCTCGTTTAGTAAATCCACAATAATGTCATCTACTGTAGAAAATATTTTTGTATCAGGCTTAATATTTTTTGTTACATCATGAATTGACCATTGCAAATCTTTTGGTTCAAAAATAAAAACTTTATCTGCATCATCAAAAGCTTTTGCCAAATGCTCAACATGAATCCCCAAACGCATTGAATTTGATCGCGGCTCAAAAATAGTAATGATTCGACCATCAGGGCGTTGACCTCGAAATGCAGAGATGGTTGCAGCAATTTCGGTGGGGTGATGTGCGAAATCATCGTAGATACTGATACCGTTAAAGGTACCTTTATGTTCCAAACGACGCTTTACACCCGCAAAGGTAGTTAAAGCTTGCAGAGCATCCTCCACATAAACCCCTGCATGTTGAGCAGCAGCAATTGCCGCAATTGCATTTGCCATATTATGTCGGCCAAATAATTCCAACGCACCTAAGCCTCGCGGCTTATTATTTTGCTGCAAAGTAAATTGTGATTTCTGTAAATCGACATCATCTGCAAACCATGTCGCAGCAGCGTTCATAGTCGAGAATGATTCCGTTGGCGTCCAACACCCCATATCAATTACATCTTGTATATTTTGATCATCTAAATTGATGATTAGTTTTCCATCGCTAGGCAGAATTCTAATCAAATGGTGGAATTGACGCTTTATGGCATCTAGATCATCAAAGATATCTGCGTGATCAAATTCTAAGTTATTTAGCACTAAGGTATGTGGACAGTAGTGAACGAATTTAGACCGCTTATCAAAAAAAGCCGTATCATACTCATCCGCTTCAATGACAAAGTACTTTGAGTCACCCAATCTGGAGGAATATTCGAAGTTCTCAGGCACTCCACCAATCAAAAACCCAGGCTTTAATCCGGCGGATTCAAGTATCCAAGCCAGCATACTGCTAGTCGTAGTTTTCCCATGTGTACCGGCTACCGCAAGCACCCAGCGATCTTTCAACACATGATCATGCAACCAAGCCGGGCCAGAAGTAAAAGGAATATGATTATTCAGTAGATACTCAATTACCTCATTACCTCGCCCCATCACGTTGCCAACAATAATCTGGTCTGGTAGCGGGAATATATGATCTACCGAGTAGCCACTCATAAGCTCAATACCTGCCATCTCGAGCTGAGTACTCATCGGAGGATAAACATTCATATCGGATCCCGACACGGTATGCCCTAGCTGCTTGGCAATGACTGCCAAGCTACCCATAAATGTTCCGCAAATTCCTAGAATATGTATATGCATTAGCTTGCCATTTTAATTGACCACTCTCGCGGCTAAAAATAATTCTAAAATTATAATGCTTAACAAAGCATAGCAAACACTAATAGCTACCCCATATCCTAATAAAGAAGAAATAGCTCGACTAAAAATAAGCCCATACACAATAACTATCCAGATAAGAAGCGCAAAGCTAAGCAAACCAAATAATGTAACTAAATTCCCACCTAAACCTTCTTTTGTTAAAGGATAAATTACAGGCACTGATAGCAAATTAATCAAAGTAACCGTACCTAACATTGCACAGAATGTTTGAGTAAAACGTTCTGGATTTTTAAGCAATAATATTTTTGTGAATATGAATGAAAAAAACAAACCTGCAACACTAGAAAGACCTGCTATCTGAAGATCGTGAATCATCAACCCCAACCAAAAAGAAACTACAAGACTCACCCCAATTAGAACCAACATTAATGTCGTATCGCATGGCAAATCCTCTGGCCCTTTTCTCAATAAACAGATATCGAAAAGTGTTTTTACAATTTCTGACATTTTAAAGCTCATTGAAGTGATTAAATTTTTTTGTTCTGCGCTAACTTCAAATTTTGCAATCCCCAAAAGAAGTAATGCAGCAACATCAAGTGGTTCAGATAATTTATAAATAGGTTTAGCACCATGTATATTGCGCCAACTATTACGTCGATGCCAGAGGAATGGGTTTAAAGAATTTATATCAAAACCAGACTTTTATAGCGATGAAATCGCCCAGATTAGCCCAGCTAAATCAGTGATAACACTTAGCACAATATGCATTTGAACCCCCCTGCAAATGCTTCCCTTATTTAATTTGCCGAAGGCAGCTACCTTTCAGGCACTAATACTTAGTTGCAATGTAGTTTTCCCAGAGCTCCTGACTATCTTCAACAAATTCAATAATATTGATTCCAACTATATAACTACTCTGGGATGCTCGGTTAACCGAAATAACTCTAGCTAAACATTTAACAGTATCTGTCAAACCACGTGGCTTGGGGGTCTTTATATGGATATCCGCGGCAATATTCTCGCCAGGCGTTACCTGTATGTGTCGATTGAAGATTTTGTTTGCCGTCGAACCCTCGCAAATAATGCGCAGCCCGCGCATAGAAACTTCCATGGAAGTTGCGTCAAAACTGTACTCGTCCATATTTATCTGAACAGTCAATTTAGCTCGATAACGTGCTACTGACCTGCGCTCCGTTTTCAAAAAAACAGCTCCCAATTGATAATTTAATCGTCTGCATTCAAAGACGACACAACAAACTATCTAATAAGAAGATAGTCATGTCAATCTAGCTACGATTTGAGAAGCTTTAGCAAATCTTTTTCATCTAATATTTTAACATCTAAAACCTCTGCTTTATTTATCTTAGAACCAGGATTTGCCCCGGCTATAACCGCAGTAGTTTTCTTAGAGACACTATTAGTTACTTTTGCCCCTAGTAGTTTCAACTGTTCAGCAGCTTTTAGACGGCTAAATTTTTCTAAACTCCCGGTTAATACGTATGTCTTTCCAGCAAGATAATCATTTTTCTGCTTTACACTCGCCGCCTTTTTCCAAACTATTCCCGCCTTTATTAACTCGTCAATAACTTCTCGATTATGCGCTTGCGCAATAAAAGCCGTGATATTTTCTGCTACCACCGGTCCTACATCATCAATCTCCTGCAATTGTTCATTGCTAGCACTCAGCAATGAATTCAAGTCAGGGAAATAATCTGCAAGAGCAGTAGCAGTGGCTACACCCACTTCACGTATACCCAATGAATATATAAAACGAGAAAAACTAGTCTGCTTACACTCCTCTATTGCAGCCAATAAATTTGTCGCAGATTTTTCACCCATACGCTCCAGCTCAGTAAGATTTTCTTTCTGTAAATAAAATAAATTCTGCACACTAGAAATTAATTTCTCATCCACCAATTGGTCGACCAGCTTATCGCCCAAGCCTTCTATATCCATTGCAGTGCGTGAAGCAAAATGTTTGATTGCACCTTTACGTTGTGCCGGACAAAATAATCCTGCACTACAGCGGATAACAGCTTCTTCATCAATACGCACCACTTCTGAATCACACTCAGGGCATTTGGCAGGTGTTCGTGTAGGCTTGTTACGCTTTTCACCAGCTTTTAAAACAGTTTTAACCACCTCTGGGATAACATCCCCTGCTCTACGAATGATGACTTTGTCACCCTCGCGAACATCTTTGCGCAACACTTCACCCATATTATGCAGCGTTGCATTACTTACCGTAACACCGCCAACAAAAACAGGCTCTAGTTTAGCTACAGGAGTTAATGCACCGGTACGGCCCACCTGAAATTCAATCCGATCAACTTTAGTAACCGCTTCTTGCGCGGGAAACTTATGCGCAACCGCCCACCTTGGTGCACGCGAAATAAAACCAAGCTCTTCTTGCAACGTTAAATCATTAACTTTATATACCACGCCATCCATTTCATAATCTAACTTGTCGCGCCGCTTCGATATATTTTCATAAAAACTTAAACAACCTCTATAACCCGGAACCAAAGAAGCTTCTGGACATACTTTCAGGCCTAGCTCTTTTAAAAATTGTAACGATTCATTCTGTGTAGTGATTGCAGTTAATTTTTCAATATTCGTTGCACTATAAAAATAAATATCTAAGGGTCTTTTCGCTGTGTTGCGTGGATCCAATTGACGCAAACTACCCGCCGCAGCATTTCTAGGATTAACAAAGGTTTTTTCACCTTTCTTGCGTGCCACAGCATTCATTTTTTCAAAACCTTTTTTAGACATAAATACTTCGCCACGCACTTCTAAAGTATCAGGTAACTTCTTATGTTTACGTAATCGCAATGGAATTGACTTTATCGTGCGTATATTTTCGGTAATGTCTTCTCCTGTCATACCATCTCCACGCGTAGCGCCGCGAACTAGCAAACCTTTTTTGTATATTAAGCTAACCGCCAAACCGTCAAGTTTTGGTTCCGCGGTATAATCAATGTTGATGTCTATTTTCAAGCGGTCTTTAATACGAATTTCAAAAGCCTTAAGCTCTTCTACACTAAAAACATTACCAAGCGACAACATGGGCACTTCATGTTTAGCAGATGCAAAAGAATCAAGCGGTTTAGCGCCTACGCGTTGCGTGGGTGAATCAGCAGTAATGAGCTTTGGATTGGCATCTTCAAGCTCTTGCAGACTGCGCATCAGCTTGTCGTATTCAGTATCAGGTATGGCCGGTTCATCTAAAACATAATAAGAATAATTATGTTGCTGAATCTCATCCCGCAATTTTTTAATCTTATTTTGCACACTAATTGCCATAGCACACAATTATGCAATATTTATGTTTAAGAAGATCTGATTTGTCTGGCTGATTTTTGCTCCTGAAAAACCAGCCAGAAAAATCAGAGTTTCATGCAGAGACGGGGCGCGGATGCCTTAAACTAAACAACTGTATGTCTTCTTGCAAATGTGCCGTCATTTGTGGATTCAAACGGTTTCGGGACTCATCTAACAAATCTCCATTCAAACGCTCTGAAAATTTCCTTGCATCTTCCAGCATGATGTTAAATGCCCTCAAACCTTCCTCAGGCCCAGGCAGACTTAAAATAAAACTCAGACCAGGAGTTTCAAACTCATGCATGCCATCCGCATCAAATGTACCCGGTTTAACCATATTTACGACGCTGTACAACGCCTTCTTGCCACTAAAGCGTTCAACATTTTTATTAAAGATATACGAATTATTGAGCTCTAATTCAAGCTCTTTGCTTAAGTTCAGAATCGCTTTGCCATTAAATTTCTGCGGGCGCCGTGCTATCACATGCAATATGACTAATTTTTCTACTTGTTCAGACGGTTCAGGCTCCGAATCTAGAAGACTGGGTTGATGACTAAAAGATGGCTTATCTTTAGGCACCGTTATGCGTGGAGATTCTGCTATATCTTCGCGCACTAAATTGCTTATATCATCCCCCACCGCATCAATTGCCCCCTCTTCACTTATAGCATCAACCTCCTGTCTTAGGTCATCGCTTAGTTCAAGAGCTCGATCTAGCTCTAGTGGATCAGGTAAATCGCTAGTCTCAAAATTATATTCATCGTCTTCGCGCTTAATAAGCGCACGTTTAGATTTACCAAAGAAATACATCGCCACGATAGCTGCTAATCCAATTAGCAATAGTGCTATTCGTAGTTCTAATTCCATAAGATTTGCACAAACATAAATTAATTTAACTACCGCAGCAAGCAGTAGTGCGCGAAAGTAAAATAATTAAACCGCAACCATCTTAGCCGCAGCATCAACATCAACAGAAACAATTCGAGATACTCCTGGCTCATGCATCGTAATTCCCAGCAACTGGTTTGCATACTCCATAGTGTTCTTATTATGTGTGATATAGATGAACTGCACTCGATCACTCATATCTTTCAACAAGTCACAAAAACGAGTGACATTTACATCATCTAGAGGCGCGTCGACCTCATCTAATAGACAGAATGGAGCAGGATTAAGTTCAAATAGTGAGAAAACAAGCGCAACTGCAGTTAGGGCTTTTTCACCACCTGACATGAGTTGTATAGAAGAAAGCCGTTTACCCGGTGGACGCGCCATAATCGCTACACCCGTAGTCAGCAGATCATCTCCGGTCATTTCTAAATAAGCCTTACCACCACCAAACAAGCGCGGATACATAGCTTGCAGATGACTATTTACGTTATCAAAAATATCTTTGAAACGATCTTTCGTTTCTTTATCTATTTTACGAATTGCATTTTCAAGAATTTCTAGAGCATTAGTCAGATCTTCATGCTGCTTATCCAAATACTCTTTACGCTCATTATGCTCCTCATACTCACCAATCGCTGCCAAATTAATAGGCCCTAAACGATTAATCTTACGCTCTAATTTTTCAGTCTTTTCTTCCCATTTCTGCAACGTAGCCTCTTCATCCAATTCCATTAACACAGTTTCAGGCGCAACATCATATTCATGCAATTGTTCCTGAACAGTTTTACTACGCACATTAGATTCTTGCCATGCAAGTTGCAGTTCATTCAATTCATTCCTTAGCTGCTCAAGGCTGCGTTGCGCCTCCACATTGTGTTCTTGTTTGCTACGCACTAATTCTTCAGTTTTCTGCGCAACCATTCGTGCATCTGACAAACTATGCTCAATCTTAACGCGCTGATCGACATATTTTTTTAACTTTTCATTTAACTCCACTAATGGCGCACTGCCATCTTCGATAGACAAGTGCAAAGACTGTTCACGCTCTTTAAGCTGTCCAGCCTGCTCTTGCATGCGCTCAAGAGCTGCATGAGTTGCATTTAAGGTGCTTCGAAATGACTCTAAATTTAATGCTAAACGATGCGTGGAATCACGACGTTCAACTTCCTCACTACGCACACCATCCAGATGGAACGCAGCGCTATCACGCTGCTCCAGCAAACTCTTTCGCTCAACATCAAGCCCTTCTAGCACAGAGTCAGCTTGTTGTTTAGATGCTCGTGACTCTTCTAATTCTTCTTCAGATTGTTTAAATTGCCGATTTACATCATCCAGGTAATCACGCAGCTGTTCTTCTTGGCGTTCCACATGCTCTTTTTCACTTTCCCAGCCCGACATTTCCGCTTCAGCTTGCGCATGCACTTTCTGCGCATCCGATAAACTTGCTTGTACTGTGTCGCGCTGCTTTTCATTCTCATATAACTCACGCTGGCAAGCTTCTAAATCTGAAACCATTTTAATAATGGCATCTTGTTGCGCCTGAACTTCCTTTTCAAGACTCAGTATTTCATTTTTACGTTGCAAAACATTGCCTTTGTTTGCAGCCATTCTTGAAACACGCAACCAACCTGCGCCTAACCAAACACCATCTCTAGTAATAACAGACTGACCAGCTTCTAATGAAGCACTTTTTTGTAATGCGCTTTTAATATCGTTCGCAACAAAAATGCTTCCGAGCTTATCGGACAAATCCACAGGTGCTTTAACTTTTGAAATTAAAGTCTCACCCAAAGAGTGGTCCGTGCCTGCAGCACTTGAAACACTTTGGCTCAACACCATCATGCGACCGGTCTTAATATCTTTTACTGAACTTGCAATTTGCGTGAGCTCATCCACGCATACCGCTTCTAAATAATCACCAAGTACCGTCTCAACAGCCGCTTCCCATCCTGCATCTGTTTTCAGCCTGTCCATCAATCTTGGCGCATCACTTAAACCATGCTGATCTAACCACCGGCTTACATCTTTACCTTCCTCACCCAACACCACGCGTTGTAACGCTTGCAAAGATGATAATCCCGTTTGTTTAGTCTGTAGTTGTTCGCGCTCTTTCTCTAGCTGCACACCTAGTGTTTGACTAGTATCACGACCTGCACTAATACTTTTTGATAACTCTAGAATTTTAGGAGAAATAGCCTGCAAAGCAGTACTGGTTTCATTTACACGTGATACAAAATCTTCAGACTGTTTAGATGATTTAAGCTGACTAAATCGGCGCAAGTCTTCTAGCAGCTTATCTTTGCGCTCCGCTAATTGCTCAAGATGATTTTCCAGGTATTCAATACGGGAAGCCTCAATCTCTACAACTTGTGCAGGCTCAGCAATCTTCACACTCAATGCTTCCCAAGCATCTTGCCATATTGCCATCTTAGACTCTGCTTCACCAAGCTTTTCAGAATTGGAATTTAGCTCTTCACGTGCAGCATTTAGTTTTGGCTCGATTTCAGCAATTTTATTTTCTAAATCATTAGACTTAGCCTGCTCATCTAGCAAACTCTTTTCAGATTGCGCCCAAGCTTCTTGGACTTGCTTTAATTCTTCGTCGTAACGACTGTTCAATTCTTTTACATGACTAATCGATTGCTCGATACGTGAAATCTCTCCGCCCAGCTTGTAATAATCCCCTTGAACTTGATTGAACTGTTCGGTTTCATCCGCATGTTGTTGACGCAAAGTTTCAATTTCAGCTTCTATTGCACGAATATCTGCAACCACTTTTTGGCTTTCAGTTTCTTTATGCTCCATTGCATTCTTGCGCTCTTGCACTTCTTCCTGATGCGCTTGCCAACGCAAAGCCAATAACTCAGTTTTCGCTTTGCGTTCTTCCGCTTTTAGCTCCTTATAACGTTCCGCAGCTTTTGCTTGTCTTTGCAAATGCTCGATACGCTTAGTAATTTCTTCAATAACATCATTTAAACGATCTAGATTCTCACGTGTATGTCGAATTCGCGTTTCAGTCTCACGACGACGTTCTTTATATTTAGAAATACCCGCAGCTTCTTCAAGATACACACGCAAATCTTCAGGTTTGGCATCAATCAATCGTGAGATCATGCCCTGCTCGATAATCGCGTAACTTTTCGGACCTAAACCGGTACCTAAAAACAGCTGCACAATATCTTTACGTCTACACTTAGTACCATTCAAGTAGTATTTAGATGTGCCATCACGAGTTGCCTGTCTGCGTACTGCAATTTCAGCAAAAGATGAATACTCACCACCTAACTTGCCATCACTATTATCAAACACCAACTCAATTGAAGCCTGGCCGATAGGCTTTCGCGTAGAAGAACCATTAAAGATTACATCTTCCATGGTATCGCCACGGATATGCTTGGAGCTTTCGCCCATGACCCAACGCACCGCATCAATAATGTTAGATTTACCGCAGCCATTTGGACCAACGATACCAACCATTGATGTAGGGAAATTCAGAGTTGTCGGGTCCACGAAAGACTTAAATCCGGCCATTTTAATAGATGTGAGACGCATTAATTATTTCACCAATTATTTCGCTAGAATGTGCATATTATAAGAATGAGACCAAACTCCTAATGACGAATTTCCATACCCAACATTTAGATACATTTGAAAATCCGCAAACAGAAACTGATTACACCATAGGCATTCGAATACCTGAGTTTACTTGCTTGTGTCCACTTACTGGACAACCCGACTTCGCTAAATTTGTAATTGAATATGTGCCCGACATCCTATGTGTAGAGTTAAAAGCACTCAAATTGTATATGTCATCTTTTAGAGACAAGGGTGTTTTCCACGAAGCAATAACTAATGAAATTCTAAGCGATATTGCGACATTGCTAAAGCCCCGATTTATGCGAATTATTGCTGACTTTAATGTCCGTGGAGGTATTTACACACACGTAATCGTCGAACATCGCAAGCAAGGCTGGCAGCCCACAACAACGGTAACACTTCCTAATTCACATTAACTGCTTCTAACAAGCAACCGATAACTAAAGAGCTGTTTAAATGATTTCCCAAATACTTAAAGGGATTTCTCATGTACGAGATGGTTTTAAATTGATCAAATTAGGAGGCATTAAACGCTACGTAATCATTCCCGTACTCATTAATTTTATTTTATTTACCGGTGCAATTTGGTACTTATTTATAAAATTTGACAGCTTATTAGAACAATTTTTACCCAGTTGGTTAGACTGGCTAGAGTTTTTAATCTGGCCAATATTTTTTATTGCCTGTTTATTAGTCGTATTTTTCACCTTCACGATCATAGCCAATGTGTTCGGCGCACCCTTTAATGGTGTGCTTTCAGAAAAAATTGAACAAAAATTAGACTTAAACAATAACCAGAGCGAAGGTTATCTAAGTTTACTTTCCGGAGCGCGCATTGGAATATGCAATGAATTTCGCAAGCTCTTTTATATAGTGATCAGAGCTATTCCACTACTCCTGATATTCGTTATTCCTGGTATCAATTTTTTTGCACCCTTCATTTGGTTTATGTTTGGCGCATGGATGCTAGCGATTGAATATTTAGACTATCCCATGGGCAATCGTGAATTAACGTTCAAGCAACAATTAACGATCATCAAACAAAATCGTTTTCTCTGCTTAGGACTGGGCATGGCGATGATGGTTATGACCATTATTCCAGTGCTTAATTTTTTTGCGATGCCGGTTGGTGTTGCGGCAGCCACTTCTCTTTGGGCAAAACATTTAAAACAACACGCCCCTGCAATAGAAAACAAAACCAAATAATCTTCTATACATTATGAACACATAAATCTTATTTTATTCCCACTTATTAACAATTTTTATAGTGGAACTTACCTCAAACCAATTGCTCTAATGAGTACTGCAATTGATCTTGTACATTTTACTATTGGCGCCTTTAGTTAAGGGGATTGATACCTTTAATCAATGCACGATGATTCTTTAATATTCAAATCATGCAATGTAAGAGTTGTCGTTCAAAATGGAACTTAAGGAGAATGGCAATGCAAGACGAATTACTCTTGGCAAGAGCCAGAAGACAAGCTAACAAAATGGTTGCTTATTTCATGAGCCAACCCAATGGCTTGTGGCATCTCATCGCAACGATTTCAAAACTACCCCGCTTCGAAGGCGCATATGAGGAAGAACTGCGCAAAGAACTTTGCGAAAAAGCTTCATCTTTATACCAACACTCAACGCTTGAATTAAATTAAGAATGAGCACATGGACGATGCGAAGGATGCTGCATCAGATTAAACCTTCTATTTCTTGAACGTCTGCTTTCGGCCAATAGCGGCCATTCGTGGGTTGTTAAAACATAACAAACCTTCAATCTAATTCATAAAATAAGCACCTAATCCTTACTTTAAATAATAAATTAAAGTCATAACGCACTGAGTTATTATGGTATTAAATTAATTAGCTAAAAATTAATTAAAATGCAATCTATGTCTATTAATTTATTTGCCCATTTCTATAACCTTATGCTTGCCATTTCACAAATTTATTGTATGAAATATTTAATAATTCAATGGAGTAAATGACAAATAGTCTAAAGATGACGTTTAATAGGAAGGAGGTTAGAAGCTATGAATATTAGGAATACCACATATACTAATAATCACACTAAATCAGATGCTGAAGAAACTAAACTCAGTTCTGAAGATGTAAAAAATAACAAAACTATGCATGATCGACCCGCTATTTTTATAGAAGAATTAAAGGATCAGGATCAATATAATCGTTCAATTAAAAATAATTAAAATTATTTTTAATTGTTTAGTTGCTCATCAAGATGGTAATTACTTGCACTCATTTGGCCATATTAGGTTAACTGATAATCTTGTATTGTAAACTGTACACAACTTTTTTGATGATGAATTACTTTATGTCCGCTTTGGGTCGAAAGCTGACACAATAATCTATATAGCCAAGCCCTTCTCAGTGATACTTTCATAATAATCACGTTGTTGCTCGCCACTATCTCCACCCCCAAAGATTAATGCACCTTACGTTGCCCCAAAGGTTGCAGCAGCTGTCATTGCTTGCGCTAAACCTGATATAAATTCTTCGTCAGATAAAGCCGTAAGCGGATGTATAAACGCACTCCAAACAACCCCATTCGCAACGCTATAGCGTGCATCTAAAGTGGAATCAAAATTTGCCTGCATTAAACGCAGCAACTCACCCTCTTCTATATCTTCAACCTTAACGATAGGCACAATAACACGCATACGATCTGCTTTTTCATCGGTAATAATTTGCGCCTTAACTGCTTCATGAGTAATTACCCACGAACCTAATTTTCCTTGCAGCTCTGGATCAACGCGCTGCAATAGATCCTGCATACGCGTATTATTCATCGGCTCAGAAACTATTTCCTCTTCTGAGCTTTCAATAACTGCATCTTTACCTCCGCAGGAGACAGTTAATGCAAAGAACCCAGATAATATAAAATAATGTATTACACGCTTCATAAATTCACCTTTATTTAAGCCTTACTCTTTAACTCAGCTAAACGTTGCACGCCAACTTTTAAATTCTCTAAATTTGTAGTGTAAGCAAAACGCACATGTTGTTTTGCGCCTGTCACACCAAAATCTACCCCTGGTGTAAAAGCGACATGTTTATCTTGCAAAATATTACAAGCAAACTCATAACTATCTTCACAAAACTCAGAACAATCGGCATAAATATAGAATGCGCCCTGCGGCTTGACGCGCATCTTAAACCCCAGACCTGCTAATGCTCCATACAAGTAATCGCGCCGAGCTTTAAATTCATCGCGCCTTTCGATAAGAATTTTTTTTGTGTCGCTATTAAATGCTGCCAATGCGGCATACTGACCTGTTGTAGGGGCTGCTAAAAATGTATGTTGCGCGAGTTTATTTAAATCTTCCAAATAAGCTTTAGGTGAAACAATCCAACCCACTCGCCAACCTGTCATACCGTAAAACTTGGAGAAACTATTGATCACAAATGTGTCGTCATTCAAACCCACTGCAGTTTTTGGAGCTTGCCCATAAACTAAACCGTGATAAATTTCATCAACCAGTAAAAACACGCCTTTTGTTTCACAAAAGTCTGCGATTTTTTGTAATTGAACATCTTCAAGAATAGTCCCAGTAGGATTCGAAGGACTTGCTAACAACACTGTGTTAACCGCATCGCTCCAATGCTCTTCAAGCAATTCTACTGTCAGCTGCCAAGATGAATCTTCATTCACTGCAATTTGCAGCACGGTACCGCCCAATAAACGCACTAGATTATGGGTGCTTGGGTAAGCCGGATCTGGAATCGCTACGGCATCTCCATCCGAAACCATCAGACTTAACACTATCTGCAACGCGGTAGCCGAACCTGGTGTAATGACTA
>CAXMUG010000012.1:0-10075 GCA_964196535.1 uncultured Mycobacterium sp.
ACTAATAATTATCTGAATAAATGTTGTTTAAGCTAATTTTCAACCTATCTATACAATCAATCTAATTACCTATCTATATTAGGTAGGAATTAAGCTTCTTTCTTAGCAGACTAATGTAAAAGCTTTTCGTCTGTTTGCTGATCCTGTACATTTGCATCCCTTCGAAAGGATTTCAAGATTTAATAAGCCTAATTTAAGTGAGGAAAATATGGTATCAGACAGGATAAGTGTGATGGTTACATCCGGTAGCCGCGAACAATTACAAATGGCAGCTATGGTGGCCTCAGTTGGAGCCGTAAGTGGTAATGACGTGACTGTATTTTTATCCATGAATTCGTTAAAGTTTTTTGTAAAAGACTCTACTGAGAAGGCACCAGCCGAAGGCGAGATGGGCGTTCTTCTAGAAGAAAAGAATGCCCCTGATTTTATGGAATTGTTTGGGCAAGCAGTAGAGTATGGAGATGCTAAAATTTCCCCTTGCTCAATGGCTGTCGATATACTCGAACTAAAGCCAGATGATTTACAAGGCTTTGTTTCGGAACCATTAGGTTTAACTGCTTTTTTGAGTGATGCCTCTGAAGGCCAAGTTTGGCATTTTTAAGTTAAGGAGAACAATTATGTCGGAAAGAAAATTAGTTGATGCAAAGAATACATTTTGCCCCGGTCCTTTAATGGAGCTAATTGGGCAAATGAAAATGGCAGAGATAGGTGATGAATTGGAAATTTTATCTACTGATCAAGGTTCTGCAAATGATATTCCTGAATGGATTAATAAAGTGGGACATGAAATGGTGGAGAGTTTTGAAAATGAAGGTGTTTGGCACCTTGTTGTTAAGAAGACCAAGTAGCGTTAAAGTATAACGAATCAATACTTATAAATATAAGAAGAGAGGTTAAGCATGAAAATACTCGTTGTAGGTGGAGGAATGGGTGGGACTATTCTGGCGAACAATCTAGCAAGAAGATTAAGTGGTGAACTAAAAGCTGGTAAAGCAAGTATTACCATGTTGTCGGCATCTGACAAGCATATGTATCAACCAGGACTGCTCTATGTGGCGTTTGGTAAAATGGCACCTGATGAATTGTACCGTGATCAAGTAAGTTTGCTTGAGTCGAGCATTACCTTTCGCGTAGATCCTGTTACTAAATTTAATCTTAAAGAAAATAATGTTGTTACCGAAAGTGGTAAGCAATATGACTACGACATTATTGTGATTTCAACTGGTTCGCGTGCACACGCAGAAGGGACTCCAGGCTTAGATGAACATGCAGCTCAGTTTTACACTGAAGAAGATGCTGTGAAAATGTTTAAGACGTTGCAGAATTTTGAAGGTGGCAAGGTAGTGGTTGCAGTGGGTGTGCCCCACAAATGCCCGATGGCGCCATTAGAAATAACCTTCATGCTAGCTGATTATTTCAAAGAGCGTGGTATTTGGGACAAAGTCCAATTGCACTACACTTATCCAATTGGTCGCGTACATAGTTTAGAAGCCGTAGCTAAATGGGCGCAGCCAGAATTTGACCGTCTCGGTATTACTTATGAAACTCTTTTCAATATGAAAGAAGTTACGCCTGATAAAGTGCTTAGTGAAGAAGGTACTGAGGAAAAGTATGACTTATTGGTTACGGTTCCAGCGCATAAAGGGATGCAAGTAATTGAAGACAATGATTTAGGTCCAGGTGGTTTTATCCCAACAAATCGTACACGCCTCAATATCGAAGGTTACGAAAATGCATTTGTAATTGGTGACACTACTAACTTGCCAATTAGTAAAGCAGGCTCTACAGCGCACTATGAGGCTGAAGCTTTGGCTGAAAACATTGCATCTACTATTAAAATCGGAAGTCCGGTACGTGATTACGATGGCAAGGTATTCTGCTTCATTGAAGCAGGTGAAGGTAGGGCAACGTATGCGATGTTCAACTATCAGAATCCACCTGATCCAAAGGCACCTACAAAAGGTATTCATTGGTTTAAGACGGCTTATAACAAAATGTACTGGGCCAGTGCGCGCGGTCTACTATAGGGGGACATTGTCATGAGCGAATTTCAATCAATGCAGACAGAAGCCGAGCGTATTTTTGAAAGTGCAGCGGCTGCGCTTTCGGATGATATTGTCGGGAGACTTGGCAGCACCATGGGCGATGGCCTTATGCTGTTGGATCAAATAAGTCGCAGTAATTTAGATAAGGCAATCCCTTTAATTGATCATCTTGTAGAAACTGGCGATTTAGAGCGCGCAGCTGATTTAGTGCGTGTACTCGGTGCCGCAGGTGATGCAATGAGTGATGATATCGTCGGCAGACTTGGTGAGATGGCGAGTTCATTAATGATCATTGCAGATCGTATTTCACGAAATGAAAATATTAATAAATTGCTAGATCTGCTAGAGCGTGACTACATGATAGATATGTTAACTAGCATGTGTGAAGCGGCTGCTTCGGCAAAAGCGAGTCATGATGCACCATCTGCTGGAGGAGTCATGGGCTTGTTGAAGACTCTGAAGGACCCAGAGGTGCAACAAGCGTTGCAGTTTATGTCTAAGTTTAGCGCTGGATTTAAAAACGGCTAGAGCTTAACTTTTATATTTGTAAAGCCTCTGTTGAAGAAGTACTTTGGCAGAGGCTTTTTAATGTCTTAAGTCAGTGTTCAGGGTATCGATGCGCGATAATTTTGCGCGTTGGTTGAGGCGGTAAAATCTACGCAATTCATTGTGTAAACATTTGGTAGTCTTATTATTCATATCTATTAAATTTAGACAGTATTTAGAAGCATACTCATTGGCCTTCATATACCGTGCTAAATGTTCTTTTTCTAAATTTTCATTAAATTTTGGTTGCGAAAATAATAGCGACCATATTTCTTGCATAAAGGCTTTATTCTTCTCTAAGCCTAAGACTGCAGTTGCGCTCACAAATTTATCTACTTCGGCTTGTAGTTCGAGTTCAAGTTGTGATACGGGTCGGTCATGGTTTGCATTCCATGCTAAGTATAAGAAATGGCTTACACCTTCTAAGGCAATCCAAAAATCATGCAAATCATCTTTATTGGAATGTTCTGAGGGGTAGTTTTTGCATAGCCGATTGATTAACTCGTTATCTAAATAAAGTGAAACATCTAAACAATCATCTTGTGGCGATATAAGTAATTGCTCTAAAGAGTCATTATCTATAACTGTGTCAGCAAGAATTTCTGCATGATATCTATCTGTGATTAAAAAGTCGTCTACGTTTAATGGAACTGAAACCTCATAGATTGATTGAAGATTGTTTTGAATGTTCGCAAGTAAATTAGACATTTGTATAGCAGAGCTTAGTGTTCAAGCAAACTAGTAGTGGGCGCTATAGGTTGAATACCAGATTCAAGCAATAGTTTTCGAGCTTTTTTGCTGCCTGTTTTTATCCAAATCTCGTAAGTTCGCAATAAGTTTTTATTTGATTGTCCTTGGCTTTCATTTAACTCGGATAGCACATCTGCAAAATCAATAAATTTACTTGAGAGTTCGTGAAATACTTCTTTAAATACTGGGCCAGACTCATTTATATTTTGACTTTCAGATAAATGACTATATGCAGTGCCGCCCATTGCAGCGTAATAATCAACATCGATAGCTTTGCTTTTTAAGCTGTCAGAAAATAAACCGCAAATAAATAATGCTATGTCGCCTAAACGGCGTAGTGCAATATTACGTTGATGATTGGTGGTTGAATTTAAAGCTTCAGAATAGTGTAATGCTAATGGTTTGAGTGGCGATCTACCTTCATTTGCATCGATAAAATTTTCTGTACGAGTAAAATTAATTAAAAGGTTGGCGAGATATATAATAGTGTAATCGGTTGCTTGCACATTATGTTTGTGCAACGAGTTATATAAGCAGTCATGAAAGTAATTTTGCAAACTTTCTTGTTTAACAAGCATAAAAAAATCCTTTTATTACTGTTATATATTTTTTACCTTATTAAGAGATGTGAATTCAATTGAATAACGATTAACGGTAATACCATTTGTCAGTTTAATTGCGCCTTAACAGTGAAGTTGTTGTTTTTTCGTTGTTAAGAGTAGATTGTAAAAGTTAGATTAAGTTTCTTTAAGCACTCTAATGTTAAGAGTGCTAATTTAAAAAGGGAATGAATTGAGTATTTGTGTGGCTTAAATATGGAAATTACTTTTTGTTAGCTTGGTCCGCCTTCGTCCAGCTATCGCGTAGTGTAACAATGCGATTAAACACAAGCTTTTCTTTTGTATATTTACTGTCTAAACAAAAAAATCCTTGCCGTTCAAATTGAACATGGTCATCTAAGGTAATTGTTTTTGCATGCGGCTCAATTTTGGAGTCTGTACGAATTGATAGGGACTTGTCGTTTAAGGTAGAGGTAATATCTTCTGCAGCACCCGGATTGGGTACATTAAATAGTCTGTCATAGAGGCGCGTTTCAACATTTATTGCATGTTTGGCGGAAACCCAATGAATGATTCCTTTAAGTTTCTTTTTATTTTTTCCTGCGCTATCAGGGTCATATTCACATCGTAATTCTGTAATTTCCCCAGCATTATTTTTGATAACCTCGGTACATTTAATATCGTATGCATTGCGTAAGCGAACCTCTTTTCCTAGGGCTAAGCGGAAAAATTCTTTTGGTGGTTGTTCCATAAAATCATCGTGTTCAATATATATGGTTTTAGAAAATGGAATAGTGCGTTTGCCTTGCTCCGGGTCTTTGGGGTGATTGCTTGCGGTAAATTCTTCCTCCTTATCGTCGGGATAATTTCCAATGACCACTTTTAGAGGATTGATTACGCACATTAATCTGTTTGCGCGTGGATCTAGGTCTTCTCTAATGCAGTTCTCAAGTACGCTCATTTCAATGAATGCATCTTTTTTCGTAATCCCGATGCGGTCACAAAATTCACGTATCGATTCAGGCGTAATGCCACGGCGCCGCATACCTGAAAGAGTTGGCATGCGTGGATCATCCCAGCCATCAACATGATTATCTGTTACTAAAAAGTTTAGTTTGCGTTTGCTGCTAATAGTGTATTCAACAGATAGTCGCGCAAATTCAATTTGCTGTGGGTGAGAAGAAGTTTTTAGTTCATCTAATATCCAGTCATATAAAGGACGATGGTCTTCAAATTCTAATGTACACAGAGAGTGAGTAACGCCTTCTATTGAATCAGAAATACAATGCGTGTAATCGTACATAGGGTATATACACCATTTATCCTGAGTTCTTGGGTGAGTGGCGTATTTAATTCGATACAAAACGGGATCACGCATATTGATATTACCTGAGGCCATATCAATTTTTGCGCGTAGCACGTGCTCACCTTCTTTGTATTTTCCTGCGCGCATATCAGAAAATATAGCTAAATTTTCTTCTATACTTCGATTGCGATTAGGACTTTCGATGCCTGGCTCAGTTAAAGTGCCGCGTTGTTTGCGAATCTCTTCAGCATCTAAGCTGCATACGTAAGCTTTATTTAATTTTATGAGCTCAACCGCATATTCGTATAATTTTTCAAAATAGTCGGATGCATGCCGAAGATCTGACCAATTAAAGCCTAGCCATTCCACATCTTTTTTAATGGCATCGATATACTCTTGGCTTTCTTTTTCAGGGTTAGTGTCATCAAATCTGAGATTGCATTGACCTTGGTAATCACGGGCGATGCCGAAATTGAGGCAGATCGATTTTGCATGGCCGATATGTAGATAACCATTGGGTTCCGGCGGGAAGCGAGTGACTACTTTGCCGTCATTTTTGTTATTTGCGATATCTTCATCGATGATATGGCGTATAAAGTTTGAAGACTGTTCTGGTGTATTGCTCATGTATGCTAGTGCTAGTGTAGATTAGAATATTATATATTTATTAGCGTAATAAAATCAGAAAATAAAAAGGATTAGAGTTGAATCCACTGTTAAAAAAAATATTAATTATTGGTGCGCCATTTTTGCTACAGAAATCATTCCGCGGGAATAAAATATTTAAAAAGATTGGTTTAGTTCTATTGGTTTTGATTGGTGTAATTTGGGTAATCCTTCAATATCCTTTCAATTTAACCCAGCAAGCTCCGGTTGTAGGCTCTCCAGATGAGATTCAATTGGCAGGGTTTGAACAATCAGATATTAGTTCCTTGTTTGATGCACAACGCTCTGGGGTTATGGTTTCAACGGTGGCTAATGTTACACGAATTCTAAAGGATGATACTCAAGGTTCCCGTCATCAGCGATTTTTGATTAAGACAGTAGAGGGACTGACGCTTTTGGTTGTACATAATATTGATCTTGCGCCACGCGTACCACTAGAAGTAAATGATCAAGTTTCAATTATCGGTCAGTATGAATGGAATAATAAGGGTGGGGTGCTGCATTGGACGCATCATGACCCGGATAACAGTCATCCGGAAGGCTGGATCATGCACCAAGGTAAAAAATACAATTAACTTAATAGGCAGCGGTACTGCTTTTCGCTACATAATTTGCATAGCGTTTTAAGACTTTCTTTACGTAACCTTTAGTTTCAGCGTAGGGCGGAATGCCTCCATATTTTTCTACTGCATTGGGTCCGGCATTATAAGCAGCCAGTGCTAACTCAATATTATCATTAAAGCGCTTTAACATCTGACTGAAATACTTTATTCCACCGCGAATGTTTTGGTTGGAGTCAAATGAATCCTTTACACCTAATTCTTTTGCAGTTGCAGGCATGAGTTGCATGAGGCCTCGTGCGCCGACAGAAGAAACGGCTTTACGGTCAAAGCATGATTCTGTTGCAATAATTGCTTTAACTAACTTTGGATCTACTTCATATGCGATGGAGTAGGCTTCAATCGTATCTGTATAACTGCTTGCACGTTTTTCTAATTTTGTTGGGGTCATCTTTCTGCATGACACTACGGCTGTGGGTCTGCCTATTGTGGCCATCAGGGTGTATTTTTCCTGTGGCATTTTTCGATCTGTTATCCAACTGGTGCCATCGTTCTCTTTATACACATAAAATTCAGCTTGTATATGCAACGGTAGGCAAGTGAGTAGCATGCCTAGAATTATTGAACTTTTAGCTAATAAGCAGCTGATGTTTTTGTGGTTCATATAGTGGGGAGAGAAGTTAAGGTATGATTGTATCCAATTAGAACTTTATAAAAATCCATTCCATGCAATGAATATTACCATTTATCTCGTTAGGTACTATTCTTCTAAGGGAAAAATTCAAATTAAATGTATTTTATAATTATTATCTATTTTTAAATGTCGCAAGTTTTAGGTAATCCAAAGAAGTGTGAGGCTGTATCTGAGCCCTTGCATGAGAAAAGTATTCGTAGGCATTTAAGTGCTCAGGGTAGTGATGATATAAAATCTATCCATGTCTTTTCCAGTATTTCGTCTACAAATGATTATTTGCTCGAGAATGCATTAGATAACAAGCAAGTTGCCGTGTGTGTGGCTGAGCAACAAACGCAGGGCCGGGGACGATATGGGCATCAATGGGTGTCGCCAGCAGCAGTAAATTTATACTTATCCATGTCGTGGCCTTTGCGGGACTGGAGAGAAGAGTATGAGACGCTCAGCCTTTGGCTGTTGATTGCGATTGCTGAGATTTTAGAGAAACATGGTTGCAGTAATATCCAATTGAAGTGGCCAAATGATCTCTGCGTGAGAAATAAAAAATTAGCAGGAGTTTTGCTCGAGAGAAAAGTAAGTCAAACGAAAAATGCTTTGGTTATGGGGGTGGGTCTAAATGTTGGCATGTCTTTGCGCAATGATGTAAAAATTGAAACACCCTGGACTGATTTGTTATCTATTAAATCTGATTGGGACATATCAAGAAACGAACTCGCTGCAAACGTTATAGATGCCATTCATGCAACTATATCGGAGCTTGAAAAGGGTCGATTAGAAAGCTTAGATTCAAAGTGGAAGCAATACGACATGTTGTTAAGCAAAAGAATCGAATTTCTTAGTGAAGGTAAAATTAATTCGGGATATGTGAAAGGCGTAGACGATCTAGGTAAAATTATTTTAGATCTTGGTGGCAAGCTTGAGCATATGCATTGTGCGCATATAAGTGAAATTAAAATCATTGGAAACACATTGTGAAGTTACTGTTAGATTTAGGCAATAGCCGCTGCAAATATGCCATTATAGAAGAAGGTGAGGTGGCTAAATTTGATTCTCAAAACTATGGGGCATTTGGAAAGCTCTATAGTGTTAAATCATTATGTGATCAATATAGTGATGCCGGTGGGATCATTATTAGCTCTGTGCTTAGTGAGGAAATGAATTCGCAAATTAAAGAAACTCTTTTAAACGATGATGCGAAAAACATTTATTTTCTTGATCCTACAGAAAATAGTTTTGGTGTAAGCCTAGCGTATGCAGATCTAAGCACATTGGGTGTGGACCGAGTTGCGGCGATGATCGCTGTAAATGAAAAGTATTCTGGAAATAACTGTATTGTGGATTGTGGAACGGCGGTAACGATTGATGCTTTAGATGTTAAAGGGGCGCATCAAGGCGGAGTGATATTGCCGGGTATAGATAGTATGAGAAAGGCGTTGTTAGCTAATACCAAGATAGAAATTGCTGGCATAAATGAAGCGGAATTTAACGTGTTGTCAAAGACTACGGGGGGTGCGATTTACACTGGTTGTGTAAGCGCTGTTGCTGGAGGTATTGAGTATGTTGTAAATAGAATGGCGTCAGATTACGATAGTTTTGATCAAGTTGTGTTGACGGGTGGCGATGCTGATCGAATAAAGTCGTATCTTTCTCTACCTGTGCGTACTGATGAAACCCTTGTGCTGGATGGCTTGAAAGTTGTATCGCAAAATATCTAAATATATAGAAATAAGCTTATAGGTATGTGAAACAAGTATGCGCTCTTTATTTATACTGTTATTGGTTGTCAATTTAAGCTACCTGGTGTGGGGAGTAGCTTTCTCAGAAAAAAACACTACTCCTGTTATTGTGCAACAGCCTCAAGGCATGCAAATACTCACTTTGGTGAGTGAGCGACCAGGCGATACTGTTGCAAGTGCAAATATGCAGTCGTCACAAGAAGTGTCAAAAATATCTAAGCCAAATGCAAAGGTAGATAAAAAATTATCTCCATCAATGGCGCCTGCAAAAACATGTTATTCGCTGGGTCCGATTCTGGATGAGAAGAATAGTAAAAAATTAGAACAGAAATTAAAGCAAAATGGATTTGAGCCCAAGCATAAGGCGATTACTGATAAAGAACCTAAATCTTATTGGGTGTATTTTCCTGCAGAAAAGACTTTAGAAGATGCGAAAGCAGTTGAAAACCAATTAAAAATCGCCAATGCTAGTGACTACTTTATAATTCGCAAAGGTAAATATACCAACGCGATCTCTTTAGGGCTTTACAACGGTTATAGTCGCGCAAAGCTCCGAGTCGGAAGGCTAAAAAAGCTTGGTTTCAATCCAAAAATTCAAACACGTTATAAAGAAGTAACTCGACATTGGCTAGATTTTCAAGAAACTGATCAAAAACGTCTGAAAACCAATATCTGGGATAAAATACAAAAAGGTAACCCGCTACAAAAATTAGCTAGGCCGTGCACGGGCCAATTGCTCAAGAAAACTAGCTCATTGCCAAATAAAAGTTGAAATATAGATTACTCGCAGGGTGGAGTGTGGCTATATCGCTAATTTCAAATTGGTCATCGAAAAAATAGGTCTATTACTATTTTTCACTTTGCCTGATGTAGGTAAAGGCATTAAACTCTTTGGCTTGTGTGCTGGCGTAGCTCAGTTGGTAGAGCAGCTGATTTGTAATCAGCAGGTCGGTGGTTCGAATCCTCTCGCCAGCTCCAATTAAATCAAGCACTTATCCCTTAATTAGACACACTAGAAAACCCCTGAATGGGGAAGTTAGCGATATAGTGCACACCGTAGTGCACATCTTCGCCTGCTATAGCCCTTTCTCGCGCCCTGTAATAGCCCTCAGACAGCACATTTAGAGCTAGCCCTTACAATTTGTATGTTCGGGTAATTCCTGCGACTAAATCGCAGCAGAATTATTGGAGTTTCTTACGAGGTTTACCATT
>CAXMUG010000013.1:0-3954 GCA_964196535.1 uncultured Mycobacterium sp.
ACAGCCGTGATCCTGATAGAAACTGCTTGAAAGTCTTGTGGTGCAGGGCGTGATGAAATGGTGGGCCCTCCCAGACTCGAACTGGGGACCTGCCGATTATGAGTCGGATGCTCTAACCAACTGAGCTAAGGGCCCTGAACAAAAAAACAAATAGGATAATACAGAGTTTATAAAACGTACTCTATTATTCGCGCAACTTCTTTTGCTTAAATGTCCTTATTCAACTTCCAGGAAACTACGTAACTGTTCGGAACGACTAGGATGTCTAAGTTTGCGCAATGCCTTGGCTTCGATCTGACGGATACGCTCACGTGTAACGTCGAACTGTTTGCCCACTTCTTCTAGTGTGTGGTCAGTATTCATATCAATACCGAAACGCATGCGTAGAACTTTTGCTTCACGAGGTGTAAGTGAGGCAAGTATTTCACGCGTGGCTTCGCCTAATCCTTCGAAGGCAGCCGAATCAACAGGTGATTCAATCGTGGCATCTTCAATGAAATCACCAAGATGTGAATCTTCATCATCACCAATTGGAGTTTCCATCGAGATAGGTTCTTTGGCTATATTAAGTACTTTACGCACTTTATCTTCAGGCATTTCCATGCGTTCTGCTAGTTCTTCCGGGGTCGCTTCACGTCCCATCTCTTGCAGCATTTGACGTGAGATACGATTGAGTTTGTTAATGGTTTCAATCATATGCACTGGGATTCGAATAGTACGAGCTTGGTCAGCAATGGAACGTGTAATGGCTTGTCGAATCCACCAAGTAGCATAGGTAGAGAACTTGTAACCGCGGCGATATTCAAATTTATCTACCGCTTTCATTAAACCAATATTGCCTTCTTGAATTAAGTCTAAGAACTGTAAGCCGCGATTGGTATATTTCTTTGCAATCGAAATAACTAAGCGCAGATTTGCTTCAACCATTTCTTTCTTTGCACGTCTTGCTTTAGCTTCACCAATCGACATGCGACGGTTTATGTCTTTTATTTCGCCTACTGTAAGGGCGATTTCACCTTCAATTAGAATGAGCTTTTCTTGTTCTTTTCTAATTTCTGGTTTGAATTCGGTAAGTGCCGCAGAAAATTTTGTTTTAGCGTGTGTATCTACCCATTTAACATCGGTTTCACTGCCTGTGAAAGACTCAATGAATTTGCTGCGCGGCATTTTCGCGTTATGCACACAAATTTGCATAATGCTGCGTTCATGAGACCTGATGCGGTTCATCATTATGCGCACGTCTTCAGTAAGAATATCAACGATCTTAGGTACTAACTTGATCATAGTAAATTCTTCAGCAAGCTTTTCACGTGCTTTGGTTAGTTTTTTCTCATCACCTACAATGGTTGGGTTTTCAAGCTTTTTGAATAATTTTTCTAACCCTTTAAAGTAAGCGCGGGCTTCTTCAGGATCAGGTCCGGTATCTTCTTCTTCTTCTTCACCGGTCTGATTTTTTTCTCTTTCTGCTTGTTGTTGTGCAGCAGGTGGAGGAATTGCATCAGTGTCTTCATCTGGGTCAACAAAACCGTTAATCAAGTCAGTTAGTCGTAGCTCTTCGGCTTCAACCTTGTTGTACATGAATAATAATTTTTCGATCGTCGCTGGGTAGTGACCAATCGCGAATAGAACTTGACGCAAACCATCTTCAATACGCTTGGCGATTTTAATTTCGCCCTCGCGTGTTAATAGGTTAACGATACCCATCTCACGCATATACATGCGAACCGGGTCTGTGGTGCGGCCAAATTCACTATCTACTGTCGCTAGCGCAGCAGCAGCTTCGTCTTCTACATCATCATCAGTGGCCGTACTGTCAGATATTATTAAACTGTCTGCATCCGGTGCTTGTTCATGGACCTTGATACCCATGTCGTTAATCATGCTAACGATGTCTTCGATTTGTTCAGGGTCAACTATTCCGCTAGGCAAGTGGTCATTTACCTCTGCATAAGTGAGATAACCTTGTTCTTTGCCTTTTGCGATTAGTTGTTTAATGCTGGATTGTTTATCTTCGTCCATTTTGTTCCAAACTAAGATTTGAAGGATTGCTGGGTGAACCGACAAGTCTATCAGAAAACCCTGATATAGGTAGTACTTATGATGCTTTTTGATGAAGTAAGTTCTTGAATTCTTGCCGTTCATCTTCGGTAAGGCCGTCAGTGCTTTGTTTATCAATGAGTTCCTGCACGCGAGATGTCTGGGTCTTACGCTTGATCCAGCTTAGAGCATCTTCTAGGGCCTGTTTAGGCTCAGCTAATTCAGGCAGAACCCAAGACATCAGCCTCTGTATTTGCTGTTCCTCGGGCTGATCACGAAAGCGTTCGATTAAGGCAGCATGGCTCAGGGACGGCTCCAATTTCCAAATTTTTATAATTTTGGTTAACAGTGGCACACCGGGAAGGTCACAGGTTTCTAGATGGGCAATAGAATCAATATCTAAAGCTAACGATGGCTGATGCAGTATTGCAGCAACCGCTAAACGCACTGGCGTGGCTTTTTTGTTTGTTGGGGCAATAGATTTTGTTGGTTTTGTAGCTGAGGCATCATAATGGATGCGTGCCCCAACATTTTTTTCTAATTCTTCAAAAACTAATTTCTTAAACACGCCAGCAGGAAATTTTTCTAATAAGGGTTTAGCAATTTGCGCCAATCTGGCTTTACCAGATGGAGTCCTGGTATCTATGTCTTCACTTAGTTTTGAAAATATAAAGGTTGATAGTGAATCACCTTCATCTACATATTGTAAAAATATTTCTTTGCCGCGTGTGCGGATTAAACTATCTGGGTCTTCACCTTGTGGCAGGAATAAAAATTTTGCTTCAAGACCATCTTTAAATAATGGGATAGTTTGTTGTGCAGCACGCCAGGCAGCTTCTCTTCCTGCACGATCACCATCAAAACAAAATATAATTTCTTGAGTGCAGCGATATAGTTGTTGTATGTGTTGCGAAGTGGTTGCAGTGCCTAATGTAGCCACCACATTATCTATACCATGTTGCACAAGGGCGACAACATCCATATAACCTTCAACTACAATTAAGGATTTAGTTGTATGGTTAGATTTACGCGCTTCATTTAAACCATATAGCGCATCACTTTTATGAAATACTGGTGTTTCAGGAGAGTTTAAATATTTCGGTACCGCATCATCTAATACTCGACCGCCAAAACCGATAACTCGACCGCGACGATCTTTAATTGGAAATACAATTCTATTGCGAAACCGATCATATAAGCTGCCTTTTTCGCTTTTTTTAATTAAACCAATTTCAATCAGCTGTTCTTGAGTTGCTGTGTTATCAAATTGTTTAAGTAAATACTCAAATCCATCTGCGGCATAGCCTAGATCATATTTAGCAGCAATCTCACCACTTACTCCGCGCTTTTTTAGGTAATCAATAGCGTGTTGTTGTTGGCGGAGATTTTTTTGAAAATAAATACTGGCTTGTTCAAGCAAAATATATAAATCTTGATGATCATTTTTTACATAATTTGTTTCGTCCTGAGGAACCTCAAGTCCATGTTGTTGCGCAAGGACTTCAACTGCTTCTATGAAATCAAGGCGCTCGTATTCCATTAAAAAACCTAACGCTGTGCCATGCGCACCACAACCAAAGCAATGGTAAAACTGCTTCTCTGGACTTACGGTAAATGAGGCGGTTTTTTCGTTATGGAAAGGGCAACATGCAGCATATTCCTTACCTTTCTTTTTTAAAGAAACATGGTTATCGATAAGCTCAACAATATCGGTACGAGTAACTACTTCATCGATGAAGGCTTGTGGGATTCTCGAGGACACTATGATCTAGATCTGACTTAAAGATTAAAGGAAGAGTTTACAATGCTAAGATGATGGACCTATCGTAGCAAAACTTAAAGCCTGTGATGGCGAAAAGAAGCATTATTTTTTTTCAGGTTAATCGTCAATTGACTGTACGAAGACCTGAAGGAGCC
>CAXMUG010000014.1:0-4658 GCA_964196535.1 uncultured Mycobacterium sp.
CTCATCTAAAGCTAGCCGTAGAGGATGGTCTGGGTCGATACCATTAACTTCCATAGAAGCGGGTTCTAGGTTTGCACCTTCAAATGGTATTACGTGCGTAGAGAGAGTTTTTTTTCTAACGAGTTCGCCGTCTTGATTAATACTTATTAATACTGCGGCAATCTCTAATAATGCATCGGTGCTGGAATTGAAGCCTCCAGTTTCAACATCAACAACAACAGGGCAAAAGCCGCGCAGTAGATTGGCAAAAGGGATGTATTCCTGTGCTTTTTCTTCACTCACCTAGTTTATCTTCACCCATATATGTTTTCACTTGTGGGGCCTTGTCATGTTAATGTTTAACATCGAGTTATAATTCAACATTCATATAAACACGCATTAAGTGCATCAATTAAATACATACTATGTCATCAGTTCGTAAAGTTGTACTCGCCTATTCGGGTGGTCTAGATACCTCAGTAATTCTTAAATGGCTGCAAGAAGTCTATGACTGTGAGGTGGTTACATTTACAGCCGATATTGGTCAAGGAGAAGAGGTTGAGCCGGCACGTGCCAAGGCCCAGGCGTTAGGTATCAAAGAAATCTATATTGAAGATCTCACTGAAGAGTTTGTTAAGAATTATGTGTTTCCAATGTTTCGCGCCAATACCGTATACGAAGGTGAGTATTTATTAGGAACGTCTATAGCCAGACCGTTGATCGCGAAACGTTTAGTTGAAATAGCAGCTGAGACCGGTGCAGATGCCGTGTCACATGGCGCGACCGGTAAAGGTAATGATCAAGTGCGCTTTGAGTTAGGTGCCTATGCGTTAAATCCTGATATTAAGATTATTGCACCCTGGAGAGAATGGGATCTTAGCTCCAGAGAAAAGCTATTGACCTATGCCGATAAGCACAATATTGCCGTAGAGCAAAAGCGCGGTAATAAATCGCCTTATTCTATGGATGCGAATCTTTTGCATATTTCATATGAAGGTGGACCCTTAGAAGATCCGTGGTGTGAGCCTGAAGATGATATGTGGAAGTTAAGTTGCTCCCCAGAGAACGCACCAAACGATCCGGCTTATATTGATATTGATTTTGAGCAAGGTGATGCGAAGAGTATCGATGGCAAAGATCTGACACCTGCACAATTACTCGCTGCTTTAAATGCTATTGCTTGTCAGCACGGAGTGGGGCGACAAGATATTGTTGAAAATCGTTATGTAGGCATGAAGTCGCGCGGCTGTTACGAAACGCCAGGCGGGACGATTTTACTAAAAGCGCATCGCGCAATGGAATCGCTAACTATGGACCGTGAGCTTGCACATCTTAAAGATGAGCTCATGCCGCGTTATGCCAAGCTTATTTATAATGGCTATTGGTGGAGCCCTGAGCGATTGGCAATGCAACAGCTTATTGATGCTACGCAGTCTAATATTACCGGAACCGTACGCGTTAAATTATATAAAGGTAATGTTAGTGTAGTGGGGCGTAAGTCTGAAAGTCACAGTTTGTTTGATGCTAATATCGCTACCTTTGAAGATGATGAAGGTGCATATAATCAACAGGATGCAGAGGGTTTTATTAAGTTGAATGCTCTGCGTATGCGAATTGCAGCAAAGTCTTCTAGGCATCGCAGCTAAATCAATTTAGAACATCAGCTATTATTATTTTGTATACAGCATTATGACTAAATATTTTACTTTCTTAATTTTAATCGCATTGTTAAGCAGTGGTTGTGCCACGTCACCCGAAGCGACAGCGGATTCTAGAGATCCATGGCAAGGTGTTAATCGCAAGGTATATAGCTTTAATAACGCTCTCGATAAGGCCTTTTTAGTACCAGCGGCAGCCGGTTATCGCGCAGTAACGCCAGATATAGCTGAGCAAGGCGTACATAACTTTTTTGCAAACCTTAATGATGTGGTTGTGGCATTTAACAACACACTTCAGTTCAAGTTTTTAGATGCCACTTCTGATATAGGTCGAATCGTAGTTAATTCGACCATTGGGTTATTAGGTTTTTTGGATGTTGCAAGTAATATGGGTTTAGAAAAACATGATGAAGATTTTGGTCAAACTTTAGGCTATTGGGGGATGGGGTCTGGTCCTTATATAATGCTGCCATTATTTGGTCCAAGTAGTTTGCGTGATGCCCCTGGTAAAGTCGTGGATGCAATTATTTATCCTCCTAATTGGGCGGATATAAAAACTTCTGAACGTAACATTTTATTTGCATTAAACCTGGTCAATACTCGTGCAGAATTAATGGTGGTTGAAGAAAAAGCGAAAGAGCTAAGTCGAGACCGATATGTATTTATACGTGAGGCTTACCTAGATAACCGAGAGTTTAAAGTTAACGATGGCCAGCTATCGACTAATGAAGAACTCTATGATGACTTGGAAGACGAATAGCTTCCCTCAGTAATTGTAATTCTAGAATGGTATGAGTTGTGGGTAAGTGTGTAGTCTGCAGAAAATATGCCGGACCATTTCATTCATTACACAAAGCTTGTCTCCCAGTTTATCGGAATACACAAGAATGTTTAGAAGATCAGATTTCTGAATGTATAGCATCAGGAAATTCTTCTTCAGATATAGTTGTAACTATGCAGTCTTGTAATCCCTCCAAGCAGTTTTCGGAATCTCTATTTAAAGTACTGGTCTTAAAAGCTTGGCTTAAGCAGGCAGAGCTTATTATTAAAGATTCCTCACTTAACCTTGCAGGCACAAAAATTTTATTACGTATTGCAGATGGGTTTGGTATTAATAACCAAGATGTAGATGACTATTTATTAGTGCGCTTATCTAATGTTGAGCATTTTGAGCGTTTGCAGAATAATCAGCCAATTGGTAAGGACTTTGGGGATGCTCCTGAAGGCATTGACCTTGAACAGAATGAAGTAATTGTCTGGGAATTTAGCGATACTACGAGAACTGAGCAACAAAGATATTCGCAAGAAAAGCAATGGACAGTATTCAGTACCGTCTTGAACAATATAATGATGAAGAAGCGTTATAAGGAGCTAGCGGTAAAGATTGAAGAGTCCGGGGCATTACTGGTAACGAATCAGGGGCTTTATTATAAAAATAATAAAGCCCTATTGCAGACTAAATTTTCAGATATTCATTCGATTACACCAATGAAAAATGGTGTAAGGATTCAAGCAAATCTAAAAGGCGCAATGCCAGACACCTATGTTACAGGTGACGGTCGTTTTACCTATGCCTTGCTGCAATATGCGCAAGGACTGGATAGCTAAAGCGTTAAGCTAACTACCAAATATGCGTTTCAACCAACCCATAAATCCACCGCCACTTTGTGATGGTGTGTTTGGGCTTGTCTTATTGCGTGTAGCTTCATAGTGTCGACGAAGAACTGAGTCTGTTGGAATTGCATTATCCATAGTCATGCTCTCTAAGGTTGAGTTGGAATCGTTATAGTTGTTAGGGCTTTCGGGCTATCTACTAGCCGAGGTCATTCTCTTCCTTCGGGTGGCCTGGGTCAACACTGGTAAAATAATTTCATTCATATTGAAAATTTTATTCCATTAAGAGGCTATTTTAACTCGTCAGCAATAAACTGTTATTATGAGCACGTATAAAATTATTAATCATTTTACGATCATTAAGGAATGAGCAGGATGAACAAAAAAACATTAGAAGTACTTGCCGGTGGTAGATATTTCGAAGACACCATCATTCCAAGCGATGATAAAAATCGCGATTCTGAGCTTGAAGGCCATGTGCGTGAAATGTTGCGGTTAGTTGGCGAAGATCCTGAGCGTGAAGGATTGTTGGACACTCCTAAACGGGTATCTAAAGCGATGCATTTTCTTACTGGTGGTTATCAGCTTGGGGTGCAAGATGTAGTTAAGAATGCATTGTTTGAAGAGCAGTGTGAGGAGATGGTAATCGTTAAAGATGTTGAATTTTATTCGCTATGTGAACACCACATGCTGCCATTTTTCGGGCGCGCACATGTTGGCTATCTACCAAAAAACAAAGTAATTGGTTTAAGTAAAATTGCGCGTGTGATCGATGTGTTTGCAAGGCGCTTGCAAGTGCAAGAACGTCTCACTACGCAAATTGCTAGCGGTCTTATTGAGGTTTTAGATGCACATGGAGTTGCAGTAGTGCTTGAAGCTAGTCACTTTTGCATGGTAATGCGTGGTGTGCAAAAGCAAAATAGCAAAACGGTAACCAGTTCTATGTTAGGCGCATTTCGTGAAGATTCACGTTCACGCTCAGAATTCATGGAACATATAAGAGATTAAATGAGAAAAGGATGTTGTGCAGATAGATTAGATGTCTGCTTTCGACCCAAAACCGACATCAGATAGCATTTTTTATTTGGGGGTATAGCTAAATTTCTGTCCACCTATACTTGCTTCGTACATCAGTCCGCCTTTGGTAACAGTGAAAACTGCCATGCCTTTATAGTATTTACCGACCGTGGTTGCGTTTTTATTCCCCCCACTGGCCCCTGCAGAACTACCACTAGTAGTAGCAGATGCAGAGACGCCTGCAGTGATAGCCACTGCGCTTGCTCCCGCACTAAACTCAAAATTACCATTTGTAAATTCATCAAATGCGCGCTTATCTTCTAAGAATACAATTTGGCTGTAGGCTTGACCCCCTAACTGGAAACCAATTGTCAGCTGTGCCATATCTGT
>CAXMUG010000015.1:0-4936 GCA_964196535.1 uncultured Mycobacterium sp.
TAATGATTGCTAACGACCCAAAGCGGACATCTTTGAAATGTACAGGCCTTTCTAAGGGTACGATTTATTTATGTTTTGAATCTAAAAATGCGTTATTCACCCATTTGATAGAAAGCTTAAAGCAGCCCAATGTAGCAAAGGTGGAGACCATTGATAAAATTCAAATATATATTTGAAATATACATTTGAATTTATTAGAATTTGTCTACTATGGCGAAAACGACGAGAGAAAAGCTTATTTGTGCTGCATTAGAAGTATTTGCAGAGCAGGGGTATCAAAGTTCGACGGTGCAACAAATTATAAAACGTGCTGGAACTAATATTGCAGCTATAAATTACCATTTTGGGGATAAGGCGAGCTTTTACGGAGAAGTGGTATCGCATGCATTGGAGCAAACTCAATCCTCTGAGCAAGCGGATTCTGTCGGAAACTTACTGCCCGAGGAACAGCTGAGGAAATTTATACATTGGTTTATTCATCACGCCGTCGGAGCAAATAAAAATCCTTCCTTTATTGATCAAATACACATGCAGGAGATAATGAATCCTAGTCCAGTCTTGGATAAAGTCGTAGAAAAATTTATTCGTCCTAATCACATAAAAATGCGCGAGGTGGTATGTGCATTACTTCCAACAGATGCAACTGAAGAGATGATTCGTCATCACTGTTTTAGTGTGATTGGCCAATGCATACATTATAAGTTCGGGCGACCAGTGATGGAGCGTTTATATCCTGATATTGATTTTACCGATAATTACGTTGATAAGTTAGCAGATCACATTGCGAATGTTAGTTTAGCTGGCATGCGCGCAGAACATGAGAAAAAAACATGAGCAGTCTACGTATAGTGATTATTGTTTGTGTTTTTTCAGTTACTGCTTGTTCGCATACACCAAAATATGAAGCAGTTGATACAAAACCATACTTAGGTGATGAATATGTACAAGTCCAAAGTAAAACTCCATCAGAAGATTTAGATTCTATTTCATGGTGGAATAAATTTGACGATCCAGTCATAGATACACTTGTCGAAAGAGCACTAGATAATAATCTTGATTTACGTATTGCAGCTGCAAACGTTTTAGAAAGTGAAGCATTAGTTCGTGCCGTCACGGGGAGCCGCTGGCCACAAATTACTGCAAATTCTTCAGGTGAGCGTAGTTTTACTGGTAGTAGCACAGGTTCAAGTTTTAGTGCTGGATCAGATCGACTCTACACCACTACCTATCAAGTTGGTGCTTCAATATCTTGGCAAACTGATTTGTTTGGTAAGTTACGCAGTGCAGAAAAAGCATCAATTGCAGATTGGCAGGCATCACAAACAGATCGCGATGCACTAACGCATACCGTCATTGCAAATGTAATTCGTCTACGTGTTCAATTAGCAATTGCTATACAACGTTTGAATGTTGCGTTGAAAATTTTAGGAAGCCGTGAGCAAACACTGAAAATTGTCAATAGAAGATATAGCCGTGGTGTTAGCAATAGCTCCGCGGTAGATGTTCGTTTGGCGCGTGAGAATGTTTATTCTGCAGAAGCGAATATAGCAGCCATTGAGCAAAATATATCTATTACACAAAACGCATTAGATGTTTTATTGGGTAAAAAGCCAGGTGCGTTATCTATTACACAAAACGATTTATCGGAGCTGCCTGCACTTAATGATGCAATTACAGGTGTTCCTGCACAACTATTAGATCGGCGCCCGGATTTGCGCGCTGCGGAATTTCGTGTGATCGCTAAAAATGAACGTGTTGGGGTAGCCATAGCAGACATGTACCCTGATTTAACTATCACAGCTGGTGGTGGTTGGAGAGATGCAGAAATTTCGGATTTGTTTTCTTCACAAAGCTTGTTTGGCAATTTGTTAGGAGAACTTACTCAAACCTTGTTTGCTGGAGGAAGTCTCCGAGCAGAGTCAGATGCTGCTAAAGCACGTTTACAAGCTCAAGCCAGTACCTATGCTAATGAAGTTTTACGAGCAATTCGTGAAGTAGAAGATGCACTGATTCAAAATCATAAATTAAATGAGCGTTTGGCCAAAGTGAACCAACAAGTCAACGAGGCTCGCTTAGCCGAAGAATTATCGCGTGATCGTTATACACGTGGTGTAGAAAGTTATTTAACCGTACTGGTAACCGAGCGCCGTAGGCAAGATGCAGAGGCTTCTTTACTACAAGTTGAACAAGATTATTGGAACGCACGGATTGACTTACATTTAGCGTTGGGTGGTGACTGGTTGGAGAATGGTTAAGGACAAGTTGCCACTGCAAGTAAATTAAGGTTCAAAAATATGAAGAAATTATCAAAAAGTTATCAGTGGGTAATCCAGCCTTTGCTTGTGCTAGGCATATTGTTATTTGGTTTTCTTGGGGCGAAGAGTTTTACAATGTTTAAAGAAGAGCCACGGAAAGCTGAACGGACTAGCTATGCGCCACTGGTGCGTGTGATAGAAACTCAAGTGGGTCCACAGCAAGTAACGGTAAGCGGCAACGGTACATTGCAAGCGCGTACACGCATTAATATTGTGCCACAAGTCGGTGGCCGTATTTCTTACATACACCCTAGTTTACGTGCGGGTGGAATTTTTAATGCAAACGAAATATTGATCGAGATTGAGCGCATAGATTATGAACTTGTAGTAACTGAAAATGAAGCTCAAGTCGCTGCTGCCCGAACAGCTTTGCAATTAGAGTTAGCCGAAGCAGATGCTGCATACGAAGAATGGCTAGAATTAAATCCAAATCAGCCTGTACCAAATTTGGTAGCGCGCGAGCCGCAAATTTTACAAGCCAAGGCTGAAGTTGATGCTGCACGGGCACGCTTAGCACAATCACATCTTGACTTAGAACGTACTAGATTGAGAATGCCGTTTGATGGCAGAGTGGTAGAAGCAATGATTGATATTGGTGAAGTGATCTCGGCTAACCAACAAGTGGGTGTTGTGTATAGCAGTGAACGTTTTGAAATCCCAGTACCTCTAGAGATTGGTCAGTTAGAATGGATAGATGTGGCTAATGAAAACAAAGGAACAGAAGGAAGTGCGGTCAACATTCATGTGCGTATTGGGGAACAGGAACATAATTTTTCTGGGCGTGTAACTCGCATTGAAAGTGAATTGGAAGAACTTTCACGATTTGCGCGTGTGGTAGTGACGCTATTACCTAAAGATATACCAGATGTACTGAAAGAAAAAGTGATCCCAGGTTTGTTTGTTGATGTTTCGATATTGAGTCAAGACTTATTTGAAGTAACTGCGGTGCCACGTTCAGCTTTACGCCAAGGTAATTTGTTGTGGATAGTTAATGATGGTCAATTGCATTTCATTGAACCGGATATTGTATATAAATCTGAAAAAGAAATCTTGATTCGCGATCTTGCTCAAGGTACTCGTATAGTACTGAGTGATCTAGATGTTGTTACAGAAGGCATGCAGGTTCGAATTGCCAGTGATTTATAATGGATAACGAACAAGATATTTCTAAAGGCTTTTTTGCATGGTTTGCACGTAACCATGTTGCTGCAAATTTATTAATGATGCTGCTGATGGTGGGCGGCCTCGTCACCGCTACCTCAATGACAGTAGAGATTTTTCCTGAAGTTGATCCACGAACAATCACGGTGACAGTGCCATACCCAGGTTCCACTCCAGATGAAGTTGAAGAAAGTATCAATCGTCGTGTGGAAGAGGCAATAACGGGCGTAGAAGGTATTAAGAAAGTGCGTTCGGTTGCAGCCGAAGGTGCAGGAAATATTACAGCTGAATTAGAAGATTATGTTAATGATCGAGAAGTATTAGATGATGTTAAATCTGCTGTCGAAAGAATACAAAATTTCCCACCTGAAGATGCAGATGATGAAGAAATTTCAGATACCTCGGCAACACAAGCAGTAATTACTATTGCATTATTTGGCGATGCCTCGGAACGCACTTTGCGTGAATTGGCATTTCGAATTCGTGATGACTTAATATCACTTGAAGGTATTTCGATAGCTAATGTCTCTGGTGTCCGTGACTATGAGATTGGTGTGGAAATTAGCGAAGTATCGTTACGTAAATTTAATTTAACTTTTGCAGAAGTAGGGGAGGCGGTCCGTCAATTTTCAATAAACCTACCTGGCGGCACGATTAGATCCGAAGATGGAGAAATTTTAATACGTACAGATCATCAAGCCTATGACCAATATGATTTTGAACAAATCACATTGCGTACTAATTCTGATGGAACGCAACTTATACTCAAAGACGTCGCTACTATTAACGATGGATTTGAGTCGGTTGATGAAATTAGCTTATTCAATGGAAAGCCCGCAGCATTTGTTGATGTTTTACAAGTAGGTGAGCAGCAAGTATTAGATATTGAAGAAAAAGTAAAAAATTATGTTAATGAACTTGCGTTGCCAACAGGAATTGAGACAACTACATGGGCAAATGCAGCAGATATTTTGCGTAGCCGTATTGATTTATTGGTTCGCAATGGCTTAATGGGTCTTGTTTTGGTATTTGGCGTGCTTGTGTTGTTTTTAAATCTTAAATTAGCTTTTTGGACAACTATGGGCATACCTATTTCATTTCTAGGTGCCTTCCTTTTAATTGCCGCCGCCGGCGGCACGATTAATATGGTTTCTTTGTTTGCGTTTATTATTGTGCTTGGCATCGTTGTGGATGACGCAATTATTGTTGGTGAAAGTATTTATGCTAAGTGTGAGAAAGGTGTTGAGCCTATGCTTGCTGCACTGGAAGGAATGCGTGAAGTGATGGTGCCCGTTACCATTGGTATTCTAACTACTATAATTGCTTTCGTACCAATGTTTTTTACTACAGGATTTATCGGTCAGATCTTAGGCATTATCCCTATTGTTGTTGTTAGTGTGTTGTTGATATCTTTAGTGGAAGCTTTTTTAATTCTGCCTGCTCATTTGTCGAATGTGAAA
>CAXMUG010000016.1:0-4684 GCA_964196535.1 uncultured Mycobacterium sp.
TGAGGGTGATGATATCGTTGCCTACAATAAATTACTATTCGAAACGTTTCCGCAAACGTTATTTGACCCAAAATACCTAGCATCTAACCCAACGCTAAATTTCAATGATACTGAACTGCAGCATGGAAGAGGGGGTGTTCATGGTTTTGAATATAATAAAATAGACTTAGTATTGCGTCATTATCGTCGTGGCGGCGTTCCAGCTAAATTCATTAATGATAAATATTTATGGACGAGCTTGGCTAAATCCAGAGCCATGCGAGAAATGGAAATATTGTTGGTGATGCATAAAGCTGGGCTTCCAGTGCCAAGGCCGGCGGCAGCGCACATTCATAAAAATGGATTAACTTATCAAGCAGATATCATCACGGTTTTGATACCCAACGCAAAAACCCTAAGTTCCATGCTGGTAGAGGGCTCTGTATCTAGCGATGACTGGCAGAGAGTGGGGCAGGTTATCAAAAAATTTCATCAGCATAATTGTCATCATGCGGATTTAAATGCCCATAATATTATGCTGAATCAGCAAAAAGAGGTTTATTTAATCGATTTTGATAGGTCCATTGTTAAGGCTTCATCGGGAAAATGGGAGATGCAAAATCTGATGCGACTCAAACGTTCGCTAGAGAAATTAGCGAATAGCAAAAAAGATTTTCATTACAATCCAGCAGATTTCTCGTCGCTAATGCATGGTTATGTGGAATAAGATTAGTAAATTAGTTCTTTATGTTTTTCTAGGATTGGTTGCAAGTGTTCTAAGTAGGCATGCAATACACTTGATTGCTTTTCTATAAAATGCATAGCATTTTTTCCATAATGTTCTCGTTGCAGGTCGTCTTTCAATAAGCTGATGAGTTTAGTGCCTAGCTGGTGGTTATCGCTTACTTGTATGAGCGCATCTGCTTGTAATAATTCTTTGGTTTCGAGCGCAAAATTATCCGTGTGTGGGCCAACAATTATGCATTTCCCAAAACTTGCTGGTTCTAAAATGTTATGACCGCCTCGAGCGATAAGAGAGCCGCCTATAAATACAAGCGCAGCTTCGTTAAAAAACATATTTAATTCGCCTAAGGTATCTACAATATAAATATCGGTTGTATCTACGATTTCATCGCGTTGGCTGCGTACCGCAACCTTCATTCCATTATTTTGAAATTGTTGCGCAAGCTGCTTGCAGCGATCTGGGTAACGCGGTGCAAAAATGAGCAGATAGTTTTTTCTTTTTAATAACTCAACATGTTGAGCAATCTGCGTTTCCTCGTCTTCGTGGGTGGAGGCAGCTAAGAAAAAAGGGCGTTTAATGGTAGTGCATGCAAGTTCTTTATTTGCAGTTTCAGTTATAGCATATTTTAAGTTTCCAACGGTGTGTAATTTTTTAGCCGTTGCGCCTAGTTCTATATATTTTTCATAATCTTCTTTTGAGCGAGCTAAAATTAAGCTTACATTTTTAAGTGCGCGCGCATATTCATTTTTTATAAATTGGTTTGTTTCAGAAGTTTTGCTTGAGAGCCTGGCATTAATAATTATGATTGGAATTAGTTTATTTGCAGCAGAAGAATAGTAGGTAGGCCATATCTCTGTTTCTAGGATGAGTGTGCATTGCGGGTGAATCTTGTTTAAGAAGCGTTTAACAGAGAAGGCTAGATCGATGGGTAAATAGTGGTGAGTAATATTCTTATGATCGATTTTATTTACTAAACTTGCTGCAGTGGGTGTGTTCGTGGTTACAACGATATTTTTATCAGGATATTTAGTTTGTATTGTCTGAATGAGTGGTTTTGCAGTGATAAATTCGCCTACTGAAGCACAATGAAAATGTATGGGGCGTGAGCTAAATTCCACATATCCAAATCCAAATCGTTGCTTGAAGTACTGCCAGCCACCGTCTTTAAAAGAGCGGTAAGCTACATAAGCCAATGCGAGCGGGCTTAGTAGAAGTAGGGAGAATTTATATCGAGTGCTTGTAGTGTGCAATGTTTTAGCATCTGAATTAATTTAGCCAACCATCGATCTGAACTAAATCATTAACACTAAGAGTACCTACAGCTTGTTTCAATATCAATGTACTTATTAAGTAATCGTAACGTGCTCGTGAATAATCACGTTTAGCGCCAAAGGTGGCTTGTAGTGTTAATAAAACATCAACAGACGTTCTAGTGCCGACCTGGAAGCCAGCCTCAGCAGCGCGTGCAGCAGCTTCAGTTGATTCAAGTGCTTGCGCAAGTGCTTTCACACGACTAATTCCCGCAACAATACTTAAGTACGCTGCACGAGTAATTCTAATCGTCTCACGCCGGACTTTTTCATGCTCATTGTTTGAAAGCTCTGCCCTAAAACGGGCTTCTTTGGTTCGATAATATGTGCGCCCACCTTCTAAAATAGGAAAACTTAATTCAAGACCAATGCGTGAGTCTTCGACTTCTCGAGAGCCTGTTAGGCCGCCGGTATCTGTATCAGCGTGTGATGCGACTATATCAAGCTTAGGGTAATGTTGTGATTGTTGTAGCTTTACTTCTTGTTGGGCAATTTTTCTTGTGTGCTCGCTGGATAATAAATTTAAATTTTCAATTAAGGCTTTGTTAATCCATTCGTCTATATTATTTGGATCTGGTTTTATTAATTGCATTCGATTAGACAAGGGATTTATTTCATTAACATATTCAGCAATTATAACTCCTAGCTTATCTTTTGAGATATCTAGCGCATTTACCGCTTCAATTTCCCTTGCTACCACAAGATCATAGGATGCTTGAGCTTCTTTTACATCTGTAATTGCAATAAGGCCAACTTCAAAACGTTTCATAGCTTGTTCAAGCTGGCGTTTAATTGCCTCTTTTTCCGATCTGCGGAAACTTAAACTATCTTGTCCAGCTAAAACGTTAAAATAGGCGCCGGCAGTACGTGTTATTAGTTCTTGATATGCGGCATCTAGATCAATACTTGCTCTTGCAACAGAGTTTTTGGCTTGTCGTAATTGCACATAGTAATCGTGATGATAAAGCGCCTGGGTGATACTTAAAGTATAGCGATGATCATTAAAATCTACCTCTCTGCCAGATATGCCAAATGTTGTCCCATCAACTTTTTGGCTTACATCTGTAGTACTCGCTGTTAAATTTACTTGAGGTAAAATATTTGCTCGGGCGATAGGTGTTGCTTGGACTTCAGCGTTATATCGAGATTCAGCTGCGTGGATGTCGGGGTCTTTCTGTTTTGCCAGCATGTATACATCCATTAGGCTTAATGCATGGGCAGTGTTGAGTGCAGATAATGTCAGCAAAAATAGAGTGCTAAGTATTAAAAGATTTGGTTGATGGAGAAAAATTTTGCTAAAAAATTGCATACTTTAATGTATCTATAATTTTACCAATGTATTGAGCTAATATTGAATGATCGGTAGTAATTCATTAGTAGATGGGTATAGAGGCATCAATATCTCGTGCCCAACCATCAATACCTGTCGAAAGATTGATCACTTTTGAATAATGTTGTTGAGCTAAATAGTTTGCTACCGCGCGACTGCGTATTCCATGGTGACATATCACGACAATCTCTTCATCCAGATCAAACTCTTGTAATGCATTCGGTACTTGCCTCATTGGAATTAACCTTGAGTTTTCTATATGACATCGCTCAAACTCCCAAGGTTCTCTTACGTCTAATAAGACTGGTTGTTGGTTTGCTTGTTCGAGGTGGTCTTTTAATTGTTTGGCGCTGAACTCCTTAAACATTATGAAAAAGTCTCATCACAGCTCAAATACCTGTGCTGCCTGCAAGCCAATTAACGGCTGCAAATGAGTTTCGAATAGATTTGTATAGGTGAAACCATGATTATCGATGCGAGTAATAATTTTTGCATGCATGACCGGTGCGTTGTCAGTAACTACAAACATGCGCCCATTTTCGGTTAAACAGTCTTCAAACATATCGCTGTAAGTAGGCATTGAAGCGGTAATGGCGATGACATCATATTGTTTATTGATATAGTTGCTAAAAAAGCTTTGGTCCAATATATCTCCCGTTTTGAAACTAATATTTCTTATTTGCTGTTGTTGTAAAGTGGCTTGGGCATGGGCGCTTAGGCTTTCATAATACTCAATGCTATCTACATGCTTGCCAAGTTTAGCCAGGCAAGCCGTTGTGAATCCCGAACCTGTGCCGATCTCTAAAACTTTGTCGTCAGCTTGAATTTGCAATGCTTGCAGCATCCTTGCTTCTAATTTTGGCGACATCATGAATTGGCCATGGTCGAGCGGGATCTCAAGATCAGAAAAAGCTAGCTTTTGATGTTTAGTTGGCACGAACAATTCTCGGGGTGTGTCTTCAATGACCTTTAATACATCAACATCCAATACATCCCAGGGACGAATTTGTTGCTCGATCATGTTGAATCTTGCTTGCTCTATATCCATATGGTTTTATACCCAACTGATTTATCTGGTAATTTCTGTTTAGGCTCTATTGGCATCATAATATCAGAATATATCAGAGCTTCATTATTTATAAATCTACTACGGCTAGTTACTACTATTGAGCACAAATAAGACACTTGTAATTGGACCTGCCTGGGTCGGTGATATGGTAATGGTGCAGAGCTTGTTCATCGCTCTGAAACGCCAAAATCCAGACGATATCATTGATGTAGTGGCGCCCGCATGGTCAGCGCCAGTGTTAGCGCGCATGC
>CAXMUG010000017.1:0-36759 GCA_964196535.1 uncultured Mycobacterium sp.
TTGTAAGCTCTAAACGAGTTCCCTTATTTATTAGGGCAAAAAGTCCATAACCCCATTATTTACTATATATAAAGGCATTTGCTTGACAATATAGTTGTTGCTAGTTGTTTCTGTGAGTATACTGGTTTTGCGGGACTGGTGCGGGACTGAACGAAATCCCTGATACTTAAAACGATCAGTATTCATATAACTTATTGATTTAAATGGTGGCTATGCGTGGACTTGAACCACGGACCCCAGCATTATGAATGCTGTGCTCTAACCAGCTGAGCTACATAGCCATGTCTTTGACCCGACTTGGACGGCGGACCATATAAAACGTCGCGCCGAGTGTCAATTCTACCTCAATTAAACCCACTTATTACAGATCTAGTTCTAGGTATTGTGGTACTTATAGATCACTAAGAGATACTAGATAGGGCTTAATCTATACATTAAACCTAAAATGCACTACGTCTCCCTCATTCATAAGATAGTCCTTACCCTCTAGGCGCCATTTCCCGACATCTTTAGCTCCGGCCTCACCATTGGCATCCACATAATCCTGGAAAGCCACCACTTCGGCACGAATAAAGCCCTTTTCAAAATCGGTGTGGATCTTTCCTGCTGCTTGAGGAGCTGTCGCCCCTTTTGATACTGTCCAAGCTCTAGCCTCTTTTGGACCTGCAGTGAAAAAAGTTTGCATCCCTAACAATTCGTAACCTGCGCGAATTACACGATTCAGCCCGGGTTCTTCCAAACCTAATTCTGATAAATACTCTTGCTGCTCATCATTATCAAGTTGCGCAATTTCCGCTTCTATCTGAGCACTTACCGGAATCACTTGAATGGAGCGCTTACTAGCAATTTCTTCAAGCTTCTTTAAATGCTGATTATTCTCAAACCCATCTTCTGCAACATTGGCAATATAAAATGCAGGCTTGCCGGTTATTAATTGCAGCTCACGAATTAAAGACATTTGTTCTTTAGTTACGTTAAAGGTAAAAGCAACTTCTTCATTCTCTAAATGCTCTTTTAGCTTTTTATATAAATCGAGCTGGGCCAGTGCATCTTTATCGCCAGACTTTGCAATACGCTCAACTCTATAAACTGCTTTTTCAACCGATTCTAAATCCGACAATATTAATTCGGTATAAATGGTTTCCAAGTCTGACAATGGATCTACCTTGCCATCTACATGAATAATATTTTCATCATCAAAACAACGCACCACATGTGCAATGGCATCGGTTTCACGTATGTGGCCTAAAAACTGATTCCCCAAGCCCTCACCTTTTGAAGCTCCTGCAACCAAACCTGCAATATCTACAAACTCCATCGTGGTTGGAATAATTTCTTCAGAAGTTGCAATACTAGCTAGCTGATCTAAGCGTGGATCAGGTACTGGTACGATACCTACATTAGGATCGATGGTGCAAAACGGATAGTTTTCCGCAGCAATTTCTGTAGCGGTTAAGGCATTGAACAACGTTGATTTACCAACGTTAGGTAAACCTACTATTCCACATTTAAAACCCATTCTTAATAATCCTAAGCCTTTGTATGCACTTTATTTAGTATGTAGTCGACGCATCGCTGCTTCCATATCACCACTAACACAGTCTTCTATTGTGTTCATAGCATCGATAATTGCATTGTCTACTGCTGCGCGATCATTCTTACTAATTTGTTTAAGCACATAACCGACAACTTGATCTTTATGCCCTGGATGGCCGACCCCTAATCGTAATCGCCAAATATCGCTACTTAAATGAGCAAAAATACTGCGCAAACCATTATGGCCTCCGTGCCCACCAGCCCATTTAATTTTTGCCTCACCATTAGGTAAATCAATTTCGTCGTGCGCCACTAATATTTGCTCAGTAGGAATTTTATAGAAATCACAGAATGATCGTAATGATTCACCACTATCATTCATATAAGTATGGGGTTTGAGTAGCCAGATTTTTTCACTCTGACAGAAAAAATGTGCAACCTCGCCTTTAAACTTTGATTCTTGTTTAAAAGTTGCGTTTTCTCTACTAGCTAGGGTGTCTACAAACCAAAACCCGGCGTTATGCCGGGTTTGTTCGTGTTTTTCGCCTGGATTACCAAGACCGGCTATCAGACGTATGCCTTTAAACTTAGACATAGAGTTCAGGATGCAAGTGATTTACTAAGAATCATCTCCAGATGATTTGTCATCACCCTTATCATCTTCCTTAGCCTCATCACCTTCTGCTGCTTCGCCTTCTGCTGCTGCTTCACCAGCAACTGGCTCTTCTTCGACTGCACGCTTAGCATGCACAGAAACCACAACGTGATCGTGATCTTCACCATGCGAAAGCTCAACAATGGTTACACCATCAGGTACTTTGATATCACTAAGATGTAATGAATCATTTAATTTTAGATCAGCTGCATCTACTTCAATAAATTCTGGCAAATCATTAGGCAAACATGAGACCTCAACTTCAACAATGTTGTGACTGGCCACACCACCTTCAAGTTTCACACCAGGACAAGTATCTTCGTTAATGAAGTGCAATGGAACATGCACATTAATTGCAGTGTCTTCACGAACACGCAGTAAATCCATATGTAAAACAGTTGGTTTATATGGGTGACGTTGTAAATCACGCAAGATGGCACGCTGCGATTTACCTGCAACATCTACGGTAAGAATATGAGAATAAAAAGCCTCTTGCTCAAGACTATGAACTAACTTGTCATGATCAAACGTTACGGATACTGGCTCTTCACCACCACCATAAATTACTGCAGGCACTTTACCAATTTTTCGCAACCTTCTGTTGGCGGCTTTGCCCAGATTTTGCTCATCTCGTAATTCTGCGTTTAATGTGAAATCGACACTCATGACTTACTCCAAACTTTCAATATTCTCTTTAATTTCAACGATCTAAATTTGTGGCTATGGTGCAGGCAAACAGCCCACTAAATCCATATACCTTAGTCCATATATAGGCTGCTAACAGACTCTTCTTGATTGATTCTACGCATGGATTCAGCAACCAACCCAGAGACTTCTACTTGGCGGATTCGGGCACAGTTAGTAGCTTCCTGGCGGAGCGGAATTGTATCAGTTACCACCAATTCATCCAGCACAGAATTTTCAAGGTTTTCAATAGCCTTACCGGAAAGCACGGGATGAGTGGCATAGGCTCTCACTCTTGTCGCACCATGCTCTTTCAGCGCCGTGGCTGCGGCACATAACGTACCTGCGGTATCGACCAAATCATCAATGATATAGCAGGATTTACCCTCTACCTCACCAATTATATGCATCACTTCAGACTTATTTGCTTCAGGGCGACGTTTATCGATGATGGCTAAATCTGCGTCATCTAATCTTTTTGCAAGGGCTCGCGCACGAACCACACCGCCCACATCTGGAGACACCACAATTAAATTAGGGTCTTTACGTTTATATACATCGCCTAACAAAATTGGTGATGCATAAATATTATCCACCGGAATATCAAAAAAGCCTTGAATTTGATCCGCATGCAGATCTACGGTTAATACTCGATCCGCTCCCGCGACCTGCAATAAGTTAGCAATTACCTTTGCAGATATAGGTACGCGTATTGAACGCACACGGCGATCTTGTCGCGAGTAACCAAAATATGGCATTACGGCAGTAATACGATCTGCTGAAGAACGTTTTAGCGCATCCACCATAATCAGCAATTCCATGACATTGTCATTGGTAGGCATGCAGGTTGGTTGCACTACAAAGACGTCTTTACCACGTACATTTTCTTGAATCTCAACCTGTACTTCACCATCACTAAATTGGCTAACAAAAGCTTTTCCAATCGGAATATTTAAATCATCGCAAACATCCTGAGCAAGTTTTGGATGCGCATTACCAGAAAAAACCATTAAATTGCTATCTGCAGGCAAAGATCTTTGACGGAGCATATTGAGTTAATGTCTTAAGTTTTAATTCGCCATTTCGCATGACGAGAAATTGGCTGGGCCGGCAGGATTCGAACCTGCGAATGCTGGGATCAAAACCCAGTGCCTTACCACTTGGCGACGGCCCAATTCTTTAAAGTCCATAATTACTTGAACTATGGCTGATTATACTCACTTAACGAAATAGCAGGTGATACATTTAAGCCTTTCGTTATGTAAGCAGTAAATTCTTTTGCACAGCCCGCAACTATTTCCTCAGCCTGCTGCTTAGATGCGCAAGTTATAAACAATGCACTTCCAGAACCTGTTAATCGAGCAGAAGCATACTTACCTAAACACTGAAAAGCACTCTCTACTACAGGGTGGCGTCGCGCTAAGGGCTCAAACACATTCTGAGTATCCACAAAATATGAAGACTTCTCATTACACCTATTCAAGAAGTCGCGTATTTTGATCGGCGCGCAATTGCGTGTCAAATTCGAATCCGCAAACATCTGCTGTGTATTTAAATGTACACCAGGAAATATCACCACATACCAAGGCTCCTCAAGAGCAATAGATGAAAGCTCTTCGCCTACCCCCTCGATCCAACTCGCGTGCCCTCGAACAAATACTGGCACATCCGCGCCCAATTGTGCAGCCATCAACTCAAGCTCCTGCTGCTGCAACCCACAATCCCAGATTTGGTTCAGTGCCAACAGTGTAGTAGCGGCATCAGAGCTACCTCCCCCCAAACCCGCACCAAGTGGAATTCTCTTGTTAACCTGAATATCAACGCCTTGCCTATTTTCAGATTTTGCGGCCATTTGATTCTGTAGAAGTTGCGCAGCCCTAAAGCATAAATCTTCTTGTTTAGAAATATTGGTATTTGAGTTTTCACAAACTATTTCGGCATCAGCACGAAGACTAAAGGTTAACTCATCGCAAAGATCAATAAATTGAATTGCACTTTGCAGCAAGTGATAACCATCTTTTCGCTGTCCAATAATATGCAAAAAAAGATTTAACTTTGCAGGTGCGGGCCATATTTGCATAGCAGAATCAGCTAATTATATTTGCTTAAATATACTAGAAAAAAGTTAAAAACAATTTGTGAATTAATTCACTGCCGCACCCAAGGTCCAACGATCTACTTTAATATTGGCACTCAAAGTTGGATTAGATATTTGAATTAAAGCAGGCAAAACAGGACTGCCATCGTGATAACGCTTATAATCAATTAACCAACCCGCTTGGTTAAGCTGCATTAAACGACCTTGTTCATCCAATATTAGAGAACCATGCACTTGTTTAGGATCTGGAATACCCAACAACCAATGGCGCAACCCATTCACAGGCAAAGAATACCCAAACAAACTCTGCATTAGCTCTTCAGGATTATCAGCTTCAAAACGTTCACCTTTAGAAGTCTTCAACTGCACATTCTCCTGCTCGCCAGTGATAACCGCCACTTTTCTACCCAACGGTCCATGCAAGTCAATAACAAATTTATGCTGCAATTGATTCCACTGCACACCTGCACGAAATCCTTCGTTATTCGATTTACCTGCAACCCGTCCTTTTAGTTTCCAGGTTTGTAAACTTTGAATATTTGCACGATGCACTTCCCAGGCAGCTTGTTTACTTATTTCAGAACCTGGAGGAAGTTGATGTTTCTCAACCGTGACGCATGCAGACAATATAAAAACAGATAATAAAAAGCAGGCTAGATTAGATAATTCACGCAGGTATAACTGCCTCCGCAATGATGGACACTTCATTATTGAAGTCTTTGTTTTAACTCTAATATGTACTCATCTTCAGGAAACCGCTCTAACATATCGTTCATGACTTTATTAGCTTCGTCATAATTACCTTGCGCCCATAAAAGCTCTACGAGGTGGCCCGCTATTTCCGCATCTTCTAATACACCAAAGGCTTTTCGCAAATAGGTTTCAGCTTCAGCATAGTTGCCCAAACGAAATTGCACCCAACCCATGCTATCCATCACTGCAGGATCATCCGGACGTATTTCTAACGCCTTTTTAATATAACCAAGCGCTTCATCCACTCTAGAATTATGATCTGCCAAGGTGTAACCCAATGCGTTCAATGCCGAAGCATTTTCTGGGTCTTCAGCAAGAATTAACTTTAGGTCCGCCTCTAATAAATCGATACGATCAATTTCTTCTGCCATTAAGGCACGCGCATATAACAAATCACTATGGCCTGGAAATTCTTGCAAGCCTTCGCTATAAAGATCCATGGCAGCAACATAAAGCTCTTCATCATGCAGTAGCTGCCCTTCAATTAAATACACTTCGATAATAGACTCAGGTGCACTCAAAGTGCCGCGCAAACTTTTTAAATACGTTTGCGCTTTGTCAATTCCATCACGCTCAACATATATAGATGCCACCCTGGCTTTTGCATCGATGTAATATTCGCCTTGCTTAACTTTTTCAAATTCTGCAATCGCTTCAGAGAAATTCTTTTGCTCCTCGTCCGTACGGCCTATGTAGTAATGACTCTCGTCTACACGCTGCTTACGATCCACTAGCCTCTTAAATTTAACTTTTGCCTTTCCAAATTCTTTTTGTTGCAAATACAACAGACCTAATCGATAAATAAGTTCCCCATCATTAGGGTTTGCTACAAGCAATACTTCAAATTCTCTAATAGCTTCATCATAACGCTCAGCACCGATCAACATACGTGAATACGCTGTGCGCATTTCGCGGTTGCCTGGCTCTTCTTCGACGATAATTTTCATTGCCGCCAGCGCTTGATCGGTCTCACCAAGATTCATTAAAGCCTGTGCACGCATTGCACGCGCTTCAATCAAATCAGGTTTAAAACCAAGAGCGAGTTCGCTTTCATCTATTGTGCGTTGAAAATCTTGTGACTGAAACGCAAGACTAGCTAATGTTAGATGTCCGTAAGGGTTTTCAAAATGCTTGTTAACTAATTTTTCGAGTAACTTAAGCGAAGACTCGGAATCAGGCTCACGCGCGAGCACTGCACCAATAATGCTGTAGCCTTTAGCGGGCGAATCATCTGCTGCCAACATAATCTTTTCAAAATGCGGTACGGCACCATCAATATTGCCGCTGCGTAATTCAAGCACACCCAGAATTTGGCTGATCTCTAAATTTTCTCCAACCAGTTCCGACCAACGCGTCGCAGCCTTTATACCTGCAGGCCAATCTTTGGCAAACATAGCAATTCGAGTTGCACGCTCTGCCACTGACGGATCGTCTGTGAGTTGCGCAGCATTCACATAATGCTCAAGCGCTTGCCCTACATCACCAAACTGGCCAGATAGCTCTCCCACCAATACTTCATACATGAGCTCAGATTGGGCATCATATTTCTCAGATTGAGGTTTGCGAATCTGAATTGAGTTATCAGAGGAATAGAGGTCTCCTGAGCTGCCTGGTAGAGATGAACAACTGGCAAGCCCAAAAGCTAGCAATATAGCTCCTGATAGGTAGAGAATCCGTGGAATTGTGACGTTGATCTTCAATATACTGTGTTATGTAGCTGGGTCGATTAGACTATACCTAATAGTACTGTAGATATCTGAGTAATGCATACGCATTTTGACAGATTTTACGGGTACTTAGGCCAGATTACGCGAACCCATTCAACCAATTAGATTCAATCAAATTTATACTACTGTACAGCGCAAAACCCACATACTTTCATGTCCTTACTCACCCTAGGTATCAATCACACAACAGCTCCTGTAGAGGTACGTGAGCGGGTAGCTATAAATGACCAAAACCTAGAACACGCACTGAAAAAATTAATTGCTGTCCCACAAGTAGATGAAGCTGCAATCATATCAACCTGCAATCGCACAGAACTATATTGCAAAGTAAATCATGTCGACCAAGGTAAACAAGAAATCCTTGCGTGGTTAAATAATTTCCACAATCTCCAATCCAGTGATACACAGCCTTATTTATATGACTACCTAGACGACTCAGTAGTTCGACATATTTTTCGCGTAGCCTGTGGACTCGACTCCATGGTGTTAGGTGAACCACAAATTTTGGGGCAATTAAAATCGGCTTATCAAGATGCAGTTGAAGCTGGAACCTTAGGTAGAAATTTAAATCACCTTTTTCAACATTCGTTCAATGTGGCAAAAAAAGTTCGCACCAATACCGCCATTGGAGTCAATGCAGTTTCTGTAGCATCTGCTGCCGTATCGTTATCGAAACAAATATTTGGCGATCTAAGTAAGCAATCCGCATTACTCATTGGCGCAGGTGAGACTATTGAGCTTGCTGCAGAACATTTAAAAAGTGCCGGCATAGGAAAAATTACCATTGCTAATCGCAGCATTGAACGCGCAGTTCGAATAGCGAATCAAGTGGATGGCTTTGGCGTAACCTTAATGTTTGTAAATGAAATCCTACCAAAATCAGAAATTGTAATTTCCGCCACAGCAAGTTCTTTACCCATACTAGGCAAAGGATTAGTCGAGCGTGCACTCAAGCAGCGTAAGCACAAACCAATCTTCATGGTAGACCTAGCGGTTCCAAGAGACATTGAACCTGAAGTTGCAAATCTTTCTGATGTGTATTTATACACGGTAGATGATTTGCAAAATGTAATTGAATCTAATCTTCAATCACGAAAAGAAGCTGCACATCAAGCTGAAGAAATTATAGGCCACGAAGTGGAGAACCACTCTTTATGGCTGCGTGGACAAGGAGTTGTGGATACCGTACGCGCTTTTCGAAATAAAGCTGAACTGCAACGAGATACGGTGTTAGAAAAAGCGCATAAAATGTTAGAGCAAGGGAAATCGGTTGAAGAAGTGCTACAATTTTTGGCCCACACGCTTACTAACAAGCTCACACACGACCCAACAGAAGCATTAAACATTGCAGGCAAAGAAGGTAGAAATGAGTTGATTGACGCTGCCCGTATATTGTTAAATATCTCACCCAACGATTAATCTCAAATGAACACCACCATCAAAAATCAAGCTATCCCGGGCATCGCCTATCAGCGCGAACATCTCGCCTTACGTTTTCATTAGCTACAAATAACTTTTCACACTGCATAGCTCGAATATTCTATATCGAGCTTTTAAAAACTTATTTGTAAAGACCCATAAACATGAAAGACTCTATTTTATTAAAGCTTGAAAGTATTAAAGAACGGCATGAAGAAATTTCTGCCGAACTTTCTGATCCCGATGTAATAAATAATCAAAATGAGTACACCAAACTCTCTAAAGAGTATGCGCAGCTTAGCCCCATAGTCTCTAAATTCAACGAACATTTGCAAGCTGTTGATGATTTAGAAACCGCACAAGAAATGGCAAATGATTCTGACAAAGAAATGAAAGACATGGCACAAGAAGAAATAAAAAGTGCAGAGCAAGCATTAGAGCAATTCGAACAAGAACTACAAGCTTTATTACTACCCAAAGACCCGCACGACGAAAGCAATGTGTTTTTAGAAATACGTGCCGGCACTGGGGGTGATGAAGCCGCTATTTTTGCAGGAGATTTGTATCGTATGTACTCACGTTTTGCAGAAAGCAAACGTTGGAAAGTAGAAGTCATGAATGAAAACGAAGGTGATCATGGCGGTTATAAAGAAATTATCGTGAAAATTAGCGGCAAAGAAGTATTTTCTAATTTGAAATTTGAATCAGGCGCCCATCGCGTACAGCGCGTGCCTGAAACTGAATCCCAAGGACGTGTACACACTTCAGCTGCAACCGTTGCAGTCATGCCAGAAGTGGATGAAGTGGGCGAAATTGAAATTGATACTTCTGACTTACGCATAGATACCTTCCGCGCATCAGGTGCTGGTGGGCAGCACGTAAACAAAACTGACTCTGCAATACGTCTCACGCATTTGCCTACCGGCGTAGTAGTTGAGTGTCAGGATGAGCGCTCGCAACACAAAAACAAAGCGCGTGCGATGTCGCTATTAAGTGCAAAATTATTAGACCAAGAACGACAAAAACAATTTGATGAACAAGCAGAAACTCGCCGCAATCTAGTTGGCAGCGGAGATCGTTCTGAGCGAATACGCACTTATAATTTTCCACAAGGCCGCGTTACCGATCACCGTATTAACCTCACTCTTTACAAATTAGATGACATGCTGCAAGGCAATGTGGATCAGATAATCCAACCTTTACGTAATGAGCATCAAGCTGATCTACTTGCTAGCATGAGCGATCAGTAATTCTATTAGATTATGAATCTTAAAGAGGCGGTGGGACGTGCAGCCACTACACTCTCTTCCGTCAGTGATAGCGCAAAGCTAGATGCACAACTTCTTCTCTGCCATGCATGCAATATCGAACAAACCAAAATCATCGCTCATCCAGAACTGCAGCTTACTAAACAGCAGTTAGAAATATTTACCTCAACATTAAATCGACGCGCTAAAGGCGAACCTCTCGCCTATATCACTGGCACAAAAGAATTTTGGTCGCTTGAATTCATGGTTAATGAACATGCACTGATCCCGCGACCGGATACAGAATTGTTAGTTGAGTTAACTCTCAAAGCTATCTCAAGCATAAAAACACCAGGCATTTTAGAATTAGGCACAGGCTCTGGAGCCATTGCTATTGCCATTGCTAAAGAAAGAAAGGATTGCAATATCTTAGCAACTGACATCTCTATATCAGCATTAGAGTTAGCAAAGCTCAATGCCAAACAACACAAAGCAGACATTACCTTTATACAAAGCGATTGGTATAAAAGTCTGCCAGAAAAAAAATATGATGTGATTATTTCTAATCCACCGTATATCGATATCAATGACACAGAATTAGATCAATTCGTATCGAATTTTGAACCCAAGCAAGCCGTAATCAGCGAAAAAAATGGATTATTCGATTTAACTGAAATAATAAATGCTGCTCCACAGCATCTACTTCGAGCAGGTACTTTAATTGTCGAGCATGGATTCCAACAAGCCACTCAAGTTAGCAAAATGCTTTCAAATACTAATTTCAACAATATTAGTACACATAAGGACTTAGCCGGAAACCCTCGTTGCACAGTGGGTAATCATTAATATCAAATCGCAAAAGTCTACTTTCACAAATAATTTTTGTTAACCAGTGTTGAGTTTAGTTTATGAGCCTGTGCTCAAATGCATTCTTAATAAAAATAATACTTGCTTAACACATGCATCATATTTTTTTCACATGATGTGAGAAACTACAAATGAACGACAGAACTTTAATCACAAAAAATTATTTGGGATTAGTAATTACCTGCCTGGAAAGCAAGGGTTGCGATTTTAATGACTTTGAAATTTCTACAGAACGTGTGCAGAGTTATACAGCAGGCCAACCAACCCCTACAGCCATTCTTTATGTCTTGCGAGTGAGCTCAGGAGTAGAAATGAATTGCGTGCTTGATGAAAATTCTGGATTTTTAGATGCGCTCTGCAAAGATCTAAAAGCAAGAACGTTTGATTCACCCCTAATATTATAGTGACCTAGTCTTAATCGTTAACTCATCAGCCAACATGCTTTAGATGAGATTTACTGGCCGAAATTTAAAAATGGTTTAATAGAAAAATAAAGAACTACAACAGCGATGGCGATGTACACAACAAATTGAATAGGGTTTTCTAATAACTCACCCATTAAATTTCGATTCTTGCCTGCTCTTTTTCCTTGCTCATATTCATTTCTAATTCTTACTTCTCGCTCTTTTTGATATTCATCTATTAACAGTTTGGCTTCTTCAAGCTGTTCAACATCATTCAGCCAAATTGCGGGCATCGAAATTCCCCAGCTACCTGCAGGGGTCTCGTAATGGTCAATGTTGTTTTTTGTTAAGAGACCGCGAACTTCTTCCGCCTCATCGTCGGGAACATTTTTAAGCCTGAATAATTGAACAGACATACACTAGTTACTTTAATTTATCTTTCAATAAATCATTAACTTGTTGTGGATTTGCTTTGCCTTTAGAAAGTTTCATTACCTGTCCAACAAAGAAACCGAATACTTTATCTTTACCGGATCTGTATTGCTCGACCTGACCAGGGTTATCGTTCACCACCCGCTCAACCAACGCTTCAATTTCACCACTATCGGTAATTTGCTTTAAGCCTTTTGCTTCGATGATGGCATCTACATCACCTTCACCTGCCCACATGGCTTGAAACACCTCTTTCGCGATCTTACTTGAAATAGTGTTGTCTTCTATGCGATCTAATAATCCTGCAAGTAAAGATGCAGAAACTGGACTGTTATTTATTTCTATATCATCTTGATTAAGCGCAGCACTGAGATCACCCAGCACCCAGTTGGCAGCAAACTTGTATATTTTAGACGGGGCTTTTGCATTAGAAGCCTTAACCGCTTCTTCAAAATACTCCGCAGTTTCTTTACTCATTACAAGATTTTCAGCATCGTAATCGCTTAGATCATACTCATCTTTAAACCGTGCAGTTTTAGCTGCAGGTAATTCTGGTAATTGCTTTCTAAGCTCTTCTATAAATTCAAGCTCAACAACTACTGGCAGTAAATCTGGATCAGGGAAATAACGATAATCATTTGCCTCTTCCTTAGAGCGCATGGGTCGCGTTTCATCTTTATTTGCATCATAAAGCCTTGTCTCTTGAACTATCTTGCCACCATCTTCCAGCACATCTATCTGACGCTCAATTTCATAATGAATTGCACGCTCCACAAACCTAAATGAGTTTAAGTTTTTAGTTTCTGTGCGCGTACCAAGCTCTTCTTGGCCTTTGGGTCGCATTGACACATTGGCATCACATCGGAAAGAGCCTTCTTGCATATTACCATCAGAAATTCCCAAGTAACGCACAATAGAATGTATCTTTTTCATATACGCCACTGCTTCTTCAGCAGATCGCATATCGGGTTCCGAGACAATTTCAATCAACGGCGTGCCGCAACGGTTTAAATCAATCCCAGTAGCATCTGGAAATTCTTCATGCAAAGATTTACCCGCATCCTCTTCTAAATGTGCACGCGTTATGCCAATGGTTTTACGTTCACCATCACTTAAAACTATTTCTAACGTACCGTGCTCAACAATGGGTAATTCAAACTGACTTATTTGATAACCTTTAGGTGAGTCTGGGTAAAAGTAATTCTTGCGTGCAAACACAGAACGCTCAGCCACTTTTGCGCCTACCGCCAAACCAAACATTGCCGCCATACGCACCGCTTCTTTATTAAGCACCGGTAACACACCTGGCAAACCCAGATCTACAGCACAAGCTTGAGTATTAGGTTCTGCGCCGTACGCTGTTGATGCCGCAGAGAAAATCTTGCTGTTGGTTGCCAACTGCACATGAATTTCTAAGCCAATAACGGTTTCCCACTGCATAACTATTTAAACACCTTACTCATTAAAACCGGGCGGAGATTTTTTGTGCCAATCCGTATCCAGTTGATACTGATGCGCAAAATTTAATAATTTATCTTCTTCAAAATAATTACCAATTAACTGCATACCCACTGGTAAATCACCCTGCTTATCACTTGTAAAACCACAAGGCACAGACATCGCCGGCAAACCCGCTAAGTTTATCGAGATGGTATAAATATCAGACAAATACATAGTGACAGGATCAGCAGTTTTTTCGCCAATCTTAAACGCGGGCTCAGGTGTGGTAGGACCCAAAATTACATCAACCTGTTCAAAAGCTTTTTTAAAGTCTTCACTTATTAAACGTCGTATCTGTTGTGCCTTTAAATAGTAGGCATCGTAATAACCTGCAGATAACGCATACGTACCTATCATAATACGACGCTTTACTTCATCACCAAATGCTTCACTACGACTTCGGTCATATAAGTCACGCAAATCTTTCGGATCTTCACAACGATAACCGTAACGCACGCCATCCAAGCGCGACAAGTTTGATGAGCACTCTGCCGGCGCAATTACATAATAAGCAGGTATGGCTAATTTAGTGTTGGGCAAACTAATACTTTTAATTTCACAACCTTGTTGTTCGTACCACTTAATTGCATCTTCAATAACACTTTTAACGTTCGCACTTAAGCCTTCACTGAAATACTCTTCAGGAATTCCAATTCTTTTACCTTTAACTGATTCATTAAGTAATTGGGTATAGTCCGGAACCGCTTGATCTATACTGGTGGAATCTTTCTCATCAAAACCCGCCATGGCTTGCAACATGTATGCACAATCTTCAGCAGACTTTCCAAACGGACCACCCTGATCCAAACTGGATGCATAAGCAATCAGGCCATAACGCGACACCCTGCCATACGTAGGCTTTAAACCCGTAACACCGCATAAGGCGGCGGGTTGGCGAATTGAGCCACCCGTATCAGTACCAGTTGCTAAAGGCGCAATACGGGCTGCAACTGCAGCAGCCGAACCACCTGAAGAACCACCCGGAACGCAGTCCATATTCCAAGGGTTTTTAACCGGTCCGTAATAACTACTTTCGTTTGATGAGCCCATTGCAAACTCATCCATATTGGTTCTGCCTATGGTTACACAACCGGCTTGGTCCAACTTTTCTACTACGGTTGCATCATACGGCGCAATAAAACTGTCTAACATTCTTGAACCACATGATGTTTTCACACCATACATACAAAAAATATCTTTATTCGCAATCGGCACACCGGTCAATAGACCGTGATTATTTTCTTTAATTAATTTGTCTGCATTATTTGCTTGTAAAATTGCACGCTCACCCAACTCTGTAATGAATGCATTAAGGTCGCTATATTTTTGCATGCGGTCTACAAAGCATTGAGTTAACTCAACACTAGAGAATTCGCCGTTGCGCAAACCGTCAACGAGTTGTGATACCGAAAGTTCGTACATGAATAATTAAATAGATTCTAACTTTAAAAAAATCAGCCTTACTCGATGACCTTAGGCACCAAGTAAAGACCCTTCTCCGCAGATGGAGCAATGGCTTGAAACTTATCGCGTTGATTTTCCTCAGTAACTTTATCTTCGCGTAAGCGTTGCGTGGCATCGAGCGGGTGCGCCATTGGTAGAATATCTTTGGTATCTACCGCATTCATCTGCTCAACTAGATTTATGATACTGGATAAATCCGTTGCATATTGCTCAACCTCATCTTGCTTAATTTGTAAGCGCGCCAGATTAGCAATTTTTAAAACTTCTTCAGGAGAAATAGACATGATTCTTAACTAATACAGGTTTTGTGTTATGTAATAATTGTAGCCTGCCGACAAAACAGAAGACTATGCAAACCGCCAATTTCTAGTGACTTGCAACATTGATAATTCTATATATGAACGGCAAAACTATCATACTTATCTTTTATATTTAATGGCTTGCCGAATATTTAGGCCACTGATAGAGTACGCTAACTCTCGCATTTAATACCAATAATTAATCCTATATGTTTAAACGCATCCTCGGGGCCTTCTCTAACGACTTATCCATTGATCTAGGTACAGCCAACACGCTGATTTACATGCGTGACAAAGGTATTGTTCTCAACGAGCCTTCAGTCGTGGCGATTCGCAGAAACCCTGAAGGTGGTCAACGCACCATTGAAGCCGTAGGTGCCTCAGCAAAGGGCATGTTAGGTCGTACACCAGCCAATATAGAAGCTATCCGACCCCTTAAAGATGGTGTAATTGCGGATTTCACCACTTGCGAAAAAATGCTGCAGCATTTTATTAAAAAAGTACACGAAAGACGGTACTTCAGGCCCAGCCCTCGCGTTTTAGTCTGTGTACCTTGTGGAGCCACCCAAGTTGAACGCCGAGCGATTCGAGAATCCGCCATGGGTGCAGGGGCACGCAAAACCTATTTAATCGAAGAACCTATTGCAGCTGCAATCGGCGCAGGCTTACCTATAGAAGAAGCCCGTGGGTCGATGGTGTTAGATATCGGAGGTGGCACATCGGAAGTAGCCGTACTTTCACTCAATGGAATTGTGTATTCATCATCCGTACGTATTGGTGGTGATAAATTTGATGATGCAATCATTAACTATATTCGCCGTAACTACGGTGTATTGATAGGTGAATCTACAGCTGAGCGCATTAAACACGAAATCGGCACGGCCTACCCGGGTAAAGAAATGTTGGAAATTGAAGTAAGAGGTCGCAACCTTTCAGAAGGTGTGCCAAAAAGCTTCTCACTCAATAGCAATGAAATTCTAGAGTCTTTGCAAGAGCCACTTTACGGAATTATCAGCGCAGTAAAAACCGCACTAGAGCAAACTCCGCCAGAATTAGGTGCCGACGTTGCGGACCGAGGCATTGTATTAACCGGCGGCGGCGCACTATTAAGAGATCTAGATCGCCTCATCATGGAAGAAACCGGCATCACTGTAGTGATTGCCGACGATCCACTAACCTGTGTAGCACGCGGCGGTGGCCGAGCCTTAGAGTTGATGGATGAATTAGGCAACGAACTCCTCACCGTAGACACCTAAAAGCCCTACCTCTTTTGCACTGACGTATAACGAGTAATTCGTTATCATAACCGCACTCAATCTAGTGTGATTATAATTGTGTAATTTATGGAGAAATCGCTATAAAAACGCTGTTCGGTCTCGGCCCCTCCACCTCTACAAAATTACTCGTTTTAATCATTGCCTCAGTCGCAATGATGACGGTAGATCATCACTTCCATCATTTGGGCAAAGTGCGCCAAACCATCAGTGTGGTAATGTACCCAATTGAATACTTAGCCGGCTTACCTTCAAAAGTGTACAACTGGGGGACTGAATCTTTATCTGGGCGCAATAAATTACTTCGCAACAATGCAGAACTGCGCGCAGATCAAATACGCCTCGAGTTACAACTACAGAAACTGGCTACCTTAGAGCAAGAAAATACGCGTCTGCGCAAAATGCTCACTTCTGCAAAATACTTTGAAAAAGAACGCATATTGATTGGCGAACTACTATCTGTCGACTTAGATCCTTATCAACAACGTATCGTAGTAAACAAAGGCACCAGAGATGGCGTCTACGAAGGACAACCTTTATTAGGTGCAAAAGGCATTATTGGGCAAATTGATAAAGCCGGTCCATTTAATTCCGTAGCGCTTTTAGTGTCCGACCCGAATCATGCTTTGCTCGGTGTAATTGCGCGTAGCGGACAACGCAGCTTAGTCGTAGGCACGGGCAACATTCAGCAACTAGAGTTATTACATTTAACGAATACTGCTGATATTCAAATTGGCGATTTAGTAATTACTTCAGGATTAGATGATCGATATCCATCTGATTATCCCGTTGCAGAAATCACCAGCATAAAACAAGTGTCAGGTGACCCTTTTGTTAAAGTCGAAGCCAAACCACTAGTGGATTTAAACAGTATTCGCGAAGTACTTTTAATTTGGCCCAGTGCTGCTGATGCAGACTATAGCGCTGAAAACAGTCTAGACAACATTCCCGATAGTAGTACGGATCAAAACTCAGCATCTCATAATTGATTGGAAATTAATGAATAACTCTTCTGACTTTTTCACCATTGTTGTTACCTTTATCGTGGCGATGATGCTAATGATCATGCCTCTACCAGATTGGGCGCGCTCTTATCGGCCCGAGTGGATCGCATTAGCACTAATCTATTGGAACATTGCGGTACCGAAAAAAATAGGCGTCGGTATCGCGTGGATGTTGGGCTTATGTGTGGATGTAATTCAAGGCGCTTTACTTGGCCAACACGCGTTAGGGTTTGCTATCACCGCCTACATTGCAATTCGCTTTCACCAACGCGTTCGCGTGTACCCATTACACCAACAAGCTATGTTTGTCGGCATGATTCTACTGCCCTACATGAGCACCTCTTTGTGGATTTTAGGCATATTAGGCCAAGACCCTAAAACCTGGATGTATTGGGCACCTGTTATCACAAGTGTTCTTGTTTGGCCGTGGATATTTTTAGTGTTACGTGCAGTAAGAAAAACTGCTTCGATTTATTAACAATATATTTAACTCATACCTAAATCATCTACAAAATTAGCAATTCTGGCTACCTGCTCTGGCTTAAAACCTAGTTGATTTGCAATTATTTGTACAATTTGATTCCATACAATTTCTCTCGCCTGATCTGGAACTATTGCAGATCTTTTATCTGATAAAGCACTAAGCACAAAGTCATACACGTCACCTGGTGTAGACATTCTTGAGGCATCTTTATCTGGAATTTCAATATTAAAAAATTCCTCAACACCTAGCACCAACTCAACGGAATCTAGCCCTATTGTTTTGGAGGTCTAATTTTTACCCGAAGGATTTGTGTATTCATCGTTCAGTTGTTGAACGAATCGATTTGCATCTTCGCGAATTTTTATTAATTTCCCGCGTGCATGTTTATTCCAACCGACCACAAATGGGCGTGCTAATGGCTGCCACCAACGCGTATTGTGTAGAAATGCATTGCGAACGCTTCCAGATAATTCTTTTTCAGGCAAAGACCTTGCCACCCATTTCGCAACCAAACTTCTTACTAATTGATGTATAACAAATAACAGCAAGAGCGCCAAAATAATAGCGGTTATAGTTCCAGTTTTACCAAAACTATCGAATGCGGTTCCACTTCCAAAATGCTTAATGAAATAAATCAGCATTACGAAAAATATAGGCAACAACACAAACACATCACTGATCAACACTCGCCTCATCCAGGTGCGTGTTGCTTCTTGCACTCTTGGTACCAAATTGTTTTCAATCTGATTAGCCGTGTTTTCTAACGAACCAATAATTCTATACACACGCTCTACACTTACTTCAGAAATGCGTTGGTATATTTCGCCCAAGTCTGAATCGCGTTTACGTTGATAACGATCCCGCAGACCTTTATCTTTGATATGCACAGCTACATCTTCATTATAGGTTGCGTAAAAGCGGCCACTGACTAAACCACCTGATGCCAATGCGCGTTGCCATGCCGCTACCACTTCTTCTGCATTATCTTCACCTGCGGTGGTATCAATTTGATTGAGGATAAATAACACTTTATTGGAATCATTGCGGCGCACGGTTCCAGCTACAAGATGCTCTAGAGTGTCGCGCATAGCACCTGGCTCTGGATGGCGTGCATCAAAAAAAACTAAAACTAAATCGGATAAGTTAATTATGTGATCGGTAATACGCAACGTTGATGTTCGTTGTGCATCGGCATCAAAGCCTGGTGAATCTATTAAAATCTTGCCTTTAATAAGATCAGTTGGACAGGTTTTGAGTTGCAAATAAGTATCAATTCGTGACCCCTCACCTGCGGATACTTTTTCTATTTCATCACTGATTTGGTAAAATGGAAAACGTGGATCAGCGTCTAACGCTAAACCTGGTAACACTCGTACTTTGTCGTCACTGCTGTAACAAATTACCGTGAATTTATCGTCCACCGCTTGGTTGCCAGTTTTTTGCAAATCGGTTTGCACAAAGTGATTAATAAAGGTGGACTTACCAGCGGAAAACGTACCTAGCACCGAGATTAGCGGCCACCAGGAAATATCGGTGGTATAAGATTCTTTATTAGTAAGAATGCCTAGCTTGTATGCGAGCTTATCTAACTCACAAAAATGATCCACCACATCTACTAGTAGTGGGTTTTCGTTTTTGATATGGCTGCGAAGGCTTTTTATTCTTGCCTTAAGATTGGCATCGGGCCCAGTGAGCATTTAATGTCCTATTAAATGAAGCTATGAATATGTCTGGCAGATATTGTCGCACATAGCTGAACATCTGTAAGCAACTACGGCATTTAATCTACCTTCAATCCCTTATGGAGCCTGTGTTATTGATGCTTGAGCTGCATATTTTTCAATTGTTTTCTAAATTTCTCACAGGGATCCTCATTTGTATGATTAGGAGTGAAATATAAAATATCGTAGATCGCCAACTCGTCTTGCAAGTACTCTTGAGGGTTATCTTTACCTTCCTGTACCGGAATAAACGCAATAGATAAATAGGATGTTTGCTTAAAATGTCTTCGCAACTGCATAGGCACAGCATAATCATTTCTCACATGCCCACTGCCCGCAATAAAAACCACAGGAAGACCTTTCCCTTGCAACGAAGTAGTCATTATACGATCGCGCTGCATTTGTGCGCGCGACATAAAATCTACAAATCCTTGATTAGCATGGCCACAATGAGAATCAATGATATTCTTTTTTAAGGTTGTAAAATTATCTTCTGTGTAAGAATACTCACGCAATACATCAATTCTTTTATCAGTACTTTTTTCATTTGACCAACGATGTAAATCGTCGCTACTGATATTGCCTGCATGTAATTCAAGTTGATGTTGCACGATGGACTGTAAAATCGGCGCATACAATTCCCAAGGCCAGCCAGCATTTAACATCCCTGCCAACTCTTGCAGCTCGTCAGATTTATTCCATTTATGCGGCTGAGCTTGCCATGTTTGTTGTGACAACATTTCCATCACTACAGTTGGTTTTACACCTGAGCTTACTAATGTATTTATCACCTTGGCTTGTAAAATATGATGATCAGCATTGGTATGCGCTTCACCTAAAAGTATATAGTTGTAATACAACAATTCTTGATTAAACTGCTTAATGCTAAGCCACATATTTTTATGGGTATCCCAAACTTTCCCTACCAATATATGGTCTTGAAAAAAAGGTGATTGCCAGTCCTTTGGTCCCTGCTTAGCTGTTACACTGCCTTGAAAAATTAATAGCATCAGCAACAAAACATTCAAAAAATGTTTCCAGGCATGCTTCAATAAATTTAGAGTCACTACTGTATTCATAATGGAATTTAGAATATTAACCACCACGCAAGAGTTAGATGCGTTCTGCAAAGCATCACACAATGTTGAGTGGCTAGCACTTGATACAGAGTTTATACGCGAAAGAACCTACTATTCAAACTTATGTTTAGTGCAAATTGCCTCAGAACGAGACATTGTTTGCATTGATACCGTTGCTATCAAAGACCTTTCCTCACTTAGAAAGCTGTTATATCAACCATCTATTACTAAAATATTTCATTCTGCAAGCCAAGATCTGGAAATATTTGTAAATCTTTATAATGAAGTGCCTACCCCTATGTTTGACACTCAAATTGCTGCCAGCCTATTAGGTTATGGCGATCAAGTGAGTTATGCATATTTAGTAAATGAAATATGTGGTGTGGAACTTGATAAATCCCTCTCTCGCACGAACTGGGAACGCAGACCGTTAACAGATGGTGAGATTAGATACGCAGTAGATGATGTAAAATATTTAGCTAAAATTTATTTATATTTAAAAGATCAACTCACCGAACAACAACGCAGTCATTGGGCTGAGTTTGAGTGCAACAATTTATCCGCCCTAGATAAATACCAAGTGGATGCGAACAAAATCTGGAAAACAGTTAAAGGTGTTGGTAAATTAGAATCTGCACAACTGATCGTACTTAAACACCTCGCACAGTGGCGCGAACTTCAAGCAATTGCAGAAAATAAACCGCGTCGCTGGGTTTTAAGTGACAAAGCATTACGCAGTTTAGCTATAGAGCAGCCTACAGATATAAATTCACTGCAACATGTAGAAGACATCAACCGTGAACACGCAGGCTACGTAGATGCACTTTTTGAAGAAATAAATATTGCCAAAAATATCCCTGAGGCGGAATGGCCTGAGACCAACTTTATAGGCCCATTAAGCAGCGAACAGCGCAAGCTAATCAAGACAGCACAGTCCTTTATTCGTGAGCGAGCAGAAGAGCTAAACATTTCACCAAGCTTATTAGCCACACGCAGTGTGGTTGAAAAACTAATTCGTGGAAAACGAGAATTAGATATCTTATCTAGCTGGAAAAAAGAACTTATTGGCGATGCGCTTGTGGAGCTGATTGAATCGAGCAATCTGACTTAATGCGCAAAGCTAATGTATATGCTCTGAACGCTATGGCCAATGCGATATAGTATATATAAGCATTTAATAGATAATTACTGACATGACAACTGATGAAATTCAAAAATTAATTGAGGTCGGCGTGCCTAATTCAAAAGCCATAGTAAGTGGTGGTGAAGGCAAATACGAAGCTATTGTGGTAAGCGAAAGCTTTGCTGATTTGAGCATGGTCAAAGAACACCAAATGGTATATGCAACCGTAAAACCGCAAATTGCTAGTGGTGAATTACATGCCTTAAGCATTAAGGCATTCACACCGGATGAGTGGGAAAAAGAACAGGCTTAGATGTTAGAGCTAAGACGCTTTCACTAAAAGCACCTCAGCTTAATTCATTAGCAGTCTAAATTAGTGTTTAGACTCATCATCGATGCTCACTACTGACAAGCCATTCTGACTTGCAAAGAACGCAGCAACATTTTTCATCTCTTCTTCACTAAGTGCCGCAACAATTCCAGCCATAATGGGATTTTTACGATCGCCATTCTTATACGATTTCAAAGAATGAAACATATAGTCAGCATGCTGTCCTGCAATTCGTGGAAAGTTAGGTGTAGGGCTATTACCATCTTCACCATGACAAGCAACACATTGCGTTGCTATTTCCGCACCACTTTTGGCTGGCGTTGCATCATGACTTGACTCATGAGACTCTTCTGAAGCGAAACTTGGCGCCACTGCTACAACGAACAAACAAACCACAACGTTTATGAATAATTTTTTCATGATGTAACTTCTAATTGTAAAATTTAAATTACTAACGCCTAAATCTCTCTAGGAATTACGTTTTATTATTGTAGTGACTGAAAATAAGCACCGATATCTGCCATATCTTCTTCACTCATACCTGCTGCTTGTGCTTGCATCGTTCCATGATTACGTTCACTTGATTTGTAACCTTTCAGTGCAGCAACAATATAATCAGCATGCTGACCACCTAACCTAGGAACGTGGTAGGTTGGATATACATTTGTGTAACTCGGCACACCGTGGCAACCCAAACAAGTTTCTGCTTTTAGTTTTCCTTGCTCGACATTTCCTCCTGCAAAACTTGCAGATGAAGCAAACAATCCTAAAGCTATAATCAATGATGTAGTGCGTAACAATAAACGCATAGTTGATTCTCTCCGTAGAAGTTATATGGCTAAAATTTGGTCGATGAGTATACCTAGTTTTCAAACAATATGGATCTCTCCTTTTGGACAAGACGTAAATATGACAGTGGATAGATTCCAAAACATGGCAATGGATATAAGTTTATAAATGACATATAACCATTCTTATATGGTGAATTACGAAAACCTAAACCCAGACTCAATTAAAGAGCTGCTGAGCCACTACAGTATACAAATAAATTGTTCTGTACCTGGAGTTGCTATTCCACATAGCTATTGGGGGGCTCCAGAAGCTGGAAGAATCCGCGAACAGTTATATATACGTGGAGATACACCCATCCATTCGATTCTGCACGAATCTTGTCACTACGTTTGCATGCCAGCAGAGCTGCGCGCACTCAAGCAAGTCGATGCAAAAGGTTCTGCAATGGAAGAAAATGCCACGTGTTATTTACAGATTCTGTTGGCTGAGCATATCGATGGCTACAGTCGCACCCAGCTGATGAAAGACATGGATGCTTGGGGTTACAGCTTTAGACTCGGCTCAGCCAATAGCTGGTTTACCCAAGATGCTGAGGAAGTACAGCAGTGGCTAATCAGCCAGAAAATTATTAATGCCCAAGGCAAACCGACTTGGGAGCTTCGAAATAAAATATTTGAATCTCGACCATCAAATGAAAACGTGACTCAGCACCTCAGTTAAAGGCTTTTAAACTGCCTCAGCCCAACAAAGATTGACATCGGGCAGAAATATCCATAGCATTTTTATAGCTAGTTCAATAACCAGCTAAATTTAAGTCGCTGCTTTAATTCAACAACTTGCAGGGCGACACAAAAATACTGCTAAAGCGATGGCCGTCCTCAAAGCTTCTAGGTCGTGTCAGCGCAAAATTAATTTGAAGCTGAAGACGGATTCAATGGTTAACCTACTCCTTATTATAACCGTAGCAATAACGACTCCACATTATTGTCATAGAAATTTTTGTTAGTCCAAATTAACGGAACTCACGCTTATAAGGTTAATCATTAACTTTTAGATCCGCCTCATAAAACTTAGAGATATTTAAATATGAAAATCGAAACTCAAGCAATTCATAGTGGTTACACTCCAGAACCCACCACCAAAGCGGTTGCTGTACCTATATATCAAACCACTTCTTACGCGTTTGATAACACGCAACATGGTGCAGATCTATTTGATCTAAAAGTTGAAGGCAATATTTATACGCGCATTATGAACCCCACCACTGCAGTGCTCGAACAGCGTGTAGCAGAAATGGAGGGTGGTGTTGGTGCATTGGCATTATCTTCTGGCATGGCAGCCATAACGTATGCAATTTTTGCCTTAGCTGAACAAGGCGACAATATAGTTTCCGTAGCCACCCTATACGGTGGCACCTATAACTTCTTTGCGCATACTTTACCAAAGCTTGGGATAGAAGTTCGCTTTGTTGATTATCGTGACATGGATGCCATGGATGCCGCTATTGATGACAACACCAAAACAGTATTTTGCGAATCACTAGGCAACCCTGCCGGAAATGTTATCGACTTAGAAGCATTAGTAAAGGTTGCACACAACAAGGGGGTTCCGGTAATGGTGGATAACACCGTGCCCACACCTTACCTTTGCAAACCTTTTGATTTTGGTGCGGATATCAGCATTCTCTCGTTAACCAAATACATGGGTGGACATGGAACCTCTATAGGTGGAGTGGTGGTCGATTCAGGAAACTTTCCATGGGATAAACATAAAAAACGTTTCGCTATATTGAATGAACCCGATCCTTCGTATCACGGCGTGGTGTATACCGAAGCTTTTGGTAAAGCCGCCTATATTGGCCGTGTTCGATTGGTGCCTCTACGCAACATGGGAGCTGCAATTTCCCCCATGAATAGTTTTCAAATTTTACAAGGCATTGAAACTCTTGCGGTGCGCATGGATCGGCATTGTGAAAATGCTTTGGCAGTTGCGCAATATTTAGAAAAGCATGAGCTTGTAAATTGGGTCAGTTATGCTGGACTGTCTTCACATACTGATCACAAACTCGCACAAAAATATTTTGGTGGACGCGCTTCAGGAATATTAAGTTTCGGCATTAAAGGCGGCATTGAGGCAGGCACTAAATTTATTGATGCACTTAAACTCATTGTGCGACTTGTAAATATTGGAGACGCAAAGTCTTTAGCGTGCCACCCTGCCACCACTACCCATCGACAGCTCTCTAAAGAAGAGCAAGCTGCTGCAGGTGTAAGTGAAGATTTAGTGCGACTCTCAATAGGCATCGAACATATTGACGATATTTTGGAAGACGTAGAGCAAGCTTTAAATCAAGCTAGGTAGTGGCGGAATATAATCCACCTCTTGTTTACCGCAATGGCCATTCAAACACCATTGCGGCGGCATCTTTCCTACGTAAAGCCTATGCGCAGCGCATTAGCCACAATTTTCGCAAACAAAGCGAATCTCGAATTTTATCTCTACCCAATAATGTTCAATTACAGGGTCTACTCAGCACACATAGCTCATCAGATCAGATCTCTGACCAAATCTCTGGCCAAAAACCTTTAGTAATGATTCTTCACGGTTGGCTGGGTTGTGCCGAATCCTTATATCTTCTGCCTATTGCCAGCAAATTACATGAATTAGGTTTTAACATATTTCGGTTAAATTTTAGAGACCATGGTGGCACACAAAATTTAAATAAAGAATTATTTCATTCTTGCCGTTTAGATGAAGTGCTTGATGCTACTCAAACCATACAACATCAAATACCGCACTCAAAATTTTACATTGTAGGTTTTTCACTTGGTGGAAATTTTGCATTACGCATTGGTGCAAAAGCAAAAGATAAAAACTTAACGATTGATAAAATTATCTCCATTTGCCCAGTCATGAACGCAACGAATGCGCTGGATGAAACCAAAACTATGCTGAAAATTTATACTGAATATTATCTGCAGCGCTGGAAAAATATGTTGAAGGTAAAATATAGATTATTCCCTGATAGTTATGATTTAACTAACATCAACAAACAAAGCTCGCTCACCGACATGACTGAACATTTGTTATTAAAATATACTGAATTTGATTCTGTAAAAAATTATTTAGAAGGCTATTCAATTACTGGTGATTGTCTAAAGCCTCTATCAGTGAATAGTGATGTATTCATAGCTGAAGACGACCCTGTAATCCCTTCTAATGACTGGGAAAACCTGCATACATCTGAACACCTAAACATTCGCCGCACACGATTTGGTGGGCACTGCGGCTATTTAAATGGGTTATTTAATATGAATTGGATTGATGAGCAAATCATCAAAAAATTGCAATCATAAAAAAACCTACTGCATCAAAGACACAGTAGGTTTATAAGAAAGTCCCGTAAATTTATTGTACTTGGTAACCGTTCTCCATGTATTTAGCTACATTGGTAGCACAGTCGGTTAAAATATTACCATACGCTGGATCCACATAGATTGCATGTCCACGCTTCGCGGTATCAGATAAAAGAGATGTATCGAGTCCGCCACTTGGCATAGCACCTGAGCTCTCACCAGATGATTCACCACCACATGCGCTAAGACAAAACGAGATGATCGCTATTACAGCGATGCTTTTTATAATGCAATTCATTGCTCCAACTCCAATTGAAATCAATTTATTTGTAACTTACCGCCAAACGTAGAAATCCTATTCCCGTTCAATGCAAGCGCTTAATGTAATTTTGAATAATTTTACTTTCGCAAATCTTTCCCTTACATGAATTTAAGATATAAGGCCAAACATTCATGACCTAATATACAATGCCTATGATAGTTACCTAAAAGAGTATTTAATAATTTATAACGGACCATTGATCCGTTATTTTTGCCCATTTGTCATGATCAAAACTTCAGAAAATGTGAACCAGAAATTTACTATGCAAATTCAGTAATTTATGATTAAGGTGAAGGCGGGATTGGTTGTAAATGCACACTTAAGCGCGTGGGGGTTCGGTTCAGTTTCCACTCAAACATAGCTGTATACGCCAATATCGCGCGCACATACTTACGTGTCTCTGTGAATGGAATCGTATCTACCCAAACATCTGCAGGTAATTCATTTTTCTCTGGTAACCAAGCGTTTACGCGATGCGGACCAGCATTATAAGCAGCAGAAGCCAAAGCCCTGTGGCCATTAAACTTTTTCAACATATCGCCTATGTATTTACTACCAAGATTGATATTAAAACTGGGGATGTACAAATCTTGACGACTTGGAGATCTAAGCTTTAGCTGCTTGGAAACTTGCTTGGCAGTAGCTGGCATTAGTTGCATTAAACCGCTGGCCCCTACAGGTGAACGCGCTTTTGGATTGAAAGCGCTCTCACGACGAATAATTCCATACACAAAAGCAGGCTCAAGACTCCGCTTGGTAGAATATTTATTAACCTGGGTCGTAAAGGGTGTCGGAAAACGAATACCCAAATCATCGAAGTATTCACCTTTAGCAATGGTGCGAATTGCATAATCATGCCACCCCCATTGATGCGCTAAAAACGCCGCAATTTGATATTGGCGCGAAGTATAATGTTGCGTTGCATAATTCCACTCTCTGCGCGCATCACTTAACTGATCAACCAATAGTAATTCTTGGGCACGTATAATACTCGGCGTTATTTCAATTTTCTCTAGCTCTAGAACATCAAATTGCACCGGCTCATCAATGATGTTGTATGGCATAGAGAGTTTGTCTGCTGCCAAAAAACCATAGTAACTGCGCTCACTAACAATATTTTGATATATCACTTTCGCATCGGACTGCAAACCATTTTCTGATAAAGCACGCGCCTTCCAGTATTGCCATTGTGGCTCTGCTTTCTCTTCTTCATTGAGCATTGCAATACCTCGCAACACCAGGTCCCAATCAAGGCTGCGCAATGCAGAACGTGCGCGCCACATTCCTGTAGAAGGATCGATCAATTCTTTGGGTAATTGATACATCCAGGTAGTCGCACGGCCATCATGCCTATAGGCCGCACGCAGCGCGAAGTTTCTTTCCACCTCATCATGCAAATCAGAACCAAACGCATAATCTTCTTTCATATCCAACCACAGATTATGAGCAGCCGTTAAATCTTTTCTGGCTAAGCGTTGCAACCCATGTCGAACAATTTTCCGATTAAGGTGAGTATCTTTTAATAATGCCTTTGCACGTAGTTTTGATTTTGGGTTTTTATATGTATCTAACCAAAGTTGTGCATGCCCTTGTTCACTAACGGGTAATTTCTTGGCTATATATCTGGCCAAACCTAGCCTACCCTTATCCATGGCCAAAGAAAATCGTTCCCAGATTTGTTCTATCGTTAAATAACCTTGATCTTCATACCATTTAAATAAAGGATCACATTGCTTCGGCTGTGATTTACTCACCAACCATAAATCACGTAGTTGCTTTAAGTATTGATCTCTATTTTCCTCGAATTGATTATGGCGAATTTTGGCGCGTAGAAAATAACACTGCAGACTAGCAGAAGTTTCGTTTTGATAGTATTTTAGAAAACTTTCAGAACGATCTTTTCTTTGCAACTGCGCTAACCATGCCCATCGCAATCTTGTAGCTAACGGCCCATCATTATATTCAGTTAGGAACACATCTACTTCTGCATCGTTTAATCTTGAAATTCGCGTTCTGAGTTCGTTATAAATCAGATAAGAATAGAGAGGATACTCACTTAGCTGAGCGAGATACTTATTGTATTGATTGATCTGTTTTTTGCTTAGCGCCGTGCGCGCTTTCTTATAAAGATCACGTTCATGTTGCCACTCAGCGCTTGCATGAACTATTCCAACAGATAAACAAAACAACAAAACTCCACTCAATAAACGTGAGAATGAAAAGCAATTTAAAGAGAAGCTGGATTTATAAAAACTGCAGCGCAGCAACAAAAGATGCTGCGCAAAATTTTCGGAATAGAATTTAAAACGAAGTGGCTTCTTCGAAGGTGTCCTTAAGCTGTTCTTGAGTTTTATTTGAGGCAATTTTTGCACTTTTTGGATCAGAATTTTCAACGAACCCGCTACCATCATGAATTTTCATTGTGCCATCAATCATCGCACCTTGTGTAACCGACACACTGGTGCCGCTCACATTACCGAAGATTCTAGCACTTCCTGTAATTTCTAGCTTGCCGCGCGCAAATACATCCCCTTTAACCGTTCCACCTATCGTAATGTCGTCGGTATGAATATCACCTTCCCAAACAGCAGTAGAAACAAGCTCTACTAAACCATCAATTTCGCCATTACCTTTTACAGTCCCGCTGATAATTATAGAACCAGCACCTTTTACATCACCCTCTATAACAAAGTCTTTACCAAGTATGGTGCCAGGCGTTGAAACCTTGTCACGTAATTTTCGCATACCCATATGGTGCCTCCACACATAAATAAGAGTTTAGATAATACACTCATGCTAGCGATTGTGTGCGTATTGCAAGCCTACGTCCCGACTGATGAGTAAAATTATGCTATGAACAGACAATTTGCTTAATATTTGCAGAATATGGATGCCGATAAGATTTCTGGAAATTCTGTGTAACACTACTCACTATTTATATGGGTGGCTAATATAGGCTGCACTTGTAGTTTTGCCAGCTATTGTAATCGGCAACCTCATACAACTCGGCCTAACCAAGTTCATCAATGGCAAAAGAAAGTTAAATTAAATAACAAAATTTTTGCGTTTCAATATAACGATTATAGTTATTCGTAGGTGTATAATGACCTATACAATTTACTTATTTATTTGCATATAAATAACTTAGAGCAGAAGAAGATTACACAGTCCTCCAGTAAACTTAAACCGTATCCCAGCTATTGTAGAATTTTAGCTTTATTAAGCAATATTAATACATGCTATCTCACTTCATCTTTAAACAAGCTCGCCACACCCAGCATCATCAAAACAACACCAAGCACTAGCTGCATCGTGAACGGCTCGCCTAACATGAAAATTGCTAAAGCAATGGTAAATATTGGGCCAAGCATACCTACCACGCCTGTTTGTGCAGGGCCTACTCGACTGATTGCTTCAACCATCATAAAACTAGGTATGACTGTGCTAAACACCACCAATAACAACAACCAAATCCATGCGCTATAACTGAGCGATAAAGCGGTAATATCTAGCACAATTGCACCATGCAATAATCCAAACACACAAGAAGAAATCATCGCAATACAGGTGAATAGCTGCGATCCCAATTGTTTAATGAAGCGCTTACTAAATAACACATAGAATGCAAAACTAAGCGCTGATCCCAACACTAACAAGGTGCCACGAATTGCTGCCTCCCCAGACAACACTATCTCCTGCCCCATAACCACCCACAAACCAGCGTAAGTTATCACTAATGAAAATACTAAACGACGAGTTAAGGGCTCTTTAAAGAAAAAGAACCCAAGCAAGGCCACCATAAATGGATAGGTAAACAAACCAAGCCGCTCCAACTGCGCACTGATTAATTCCAGACTCATTAAGTCGAGCAATGACGCTAGATAATAGCCAACAAAACCTAATAAAAAGATTTTTGTTGTCGCTGATAAATCAATCTTTGCGTTAGATGTTTTTGTGCGCAACAACCATATCAATATAATCATATAGATTGGCAATGACATCGCCATACGAAAAAATAGCACCTCATCAGCACCCAAATCTTCGAGGTAAAGAAATTTAATAAAAATGGATTTCAACGAAAATAGCAATGTGCCAAACATTGCCAATGCAAAGCCTTTGGATAACTTAATTTCCTGCACGATATTCACACAGCGATTAAGAATCTCTCATAAAAATATCTAAGAAATTTTCTCAATCACCTTGAATACTGTGGCTTGCTCTTGTTTCTCTTTTCGCAGCTTGGACTCTTGTATTGAAGAATAGTTACTAATTTCCACATTACTCTCAATCTTTGATGCGGCAATTGACGAATACGTGCTCAGCGCACCTAAACTTTCAAGTTTTTGATGCAGCCCAGCTTCATCTGGCTTATGCCAGGCCGAAGGCATAACATCATGCACAATTAACAATCCATTTAAATTTAGATTATCCCAAGCTTTATCGACCAATGCCTCTTGCTGTGTTTGGTTTAAGCCCGATAATGAGTGGATCAAACAAATCACATCAGATTTATTTTCAAAGTCGATGCTATTTACATCTCCCATCTTGACGTCATGTCGATCTCCAGTATGCGGGGAAAAATAACTGGCAAAACTTTTCGCAACGGCTTCTTCTGCTTGAGTAATATGTATCGTGCTACCCCCCTGAACATTTATATAACTGCTTAACAGCAAGTCAGTAACTAACAAACCATAATCATTACTAACACAATTCACACGCACAGGTGTTTTTACACCAAAGGCGTCTAATATAATTCTCTCTATAACCGAACAATGTGTGTAATTTGCCCATACCCTAGTAGCTATGTCAGCAAACCCTGCGGCCAAACCATCACGATTACCCGTTTCTAATAGTTTTCCTAGGGCAAGATTTGCGCGCTGTTGACAAAACCACTGCGCGGTACTTGGAATTGGATCCGGCCATTTGCGACCTACACCCAAAGACATCACACCATCGTTTTCCGCACGCACATTGCTAAAGCCTGTCCAACGCTCGCGACTTAAGAAAATGTTTTCTAAAAAACTACGCGACCAATAACCTTTTTCCTGAGCTTGGCCTTCGGGATAAACAGGCAAAATTATCACCCCACCTGGTTTAACAATCTTTAATAACTCCAGCAAAAACGATGCGCCCCAGTTACTTGCAAATAAAGGCACACTGATACCGATATACACTCGATCTAAAAAGTTAGGCACTGTTGGATAAAAGAAATTACCCACTTTGCCATCCTCTAAACCCATGCTTAAATGAGTTGAAGTTGGCGTCATACTGTAAATATTGTCGTCAGGGCGTATCTGGTTATTCTTATCACGCTCGCCTGAAAAGTAATATTCTAAATCTTCGTTGATAAATTCTTCAGTTAAATGAAATGCTGCATCCGCCATAGCTGGTTATTCTTATAAAATTAGTTAGATAGAATAAAATCGAGGATGAATTCTGCTCAAGCAGAGCCCGGGTTGCAAGACAATGTAGTGAATTAATAAAATTTCTCATTCGCGTATGCGAAGAAAATGCGCTACCCCCCTAACGGATAGTTAAAATTAGCCTTGAATTTCCAGATCTCGAATAACCATTGCGTGGCAACCTACAGCTTGATCCGCGATTTCTGCCCGAAAATTTGTTTGAAAATTTGCTTGAATAAATACCATCGTGTTTTTTACCAGCATAGCGATTCTTTTGTTTATGGTGCCCATACCGATAACCACGATGACCAAAATAAGCTGGGTAGTAGACATTTCCAGGTCGTTCTTCTTCAGCCTGATTTAGATATACAACTTGCGGCACCACCGGTTGCTGGGCTGCCTTTTGCTTAGCTTTTTCTAGTTGCAATTGCTTGCGCTCTAAACGCTCCTCTCTCATTCTCGCCCACTGATTGGTGACCGAATAATAATCCTCTTGGTAATCCGTGCTGTCAGAATTGCTGTACACATTTGATACATCAATTTGTTTAACGGCCTTAGAGGTGTCTTCAGGCAACTGATCTGAATAATGCGTGACCCCTTGTGCATCCACCCATTTATGCACAGCACCCGCATATACCGACAACGTTACTGCACAACACAATAACGTTATAAGTATTGGGGATATGCACTTACTTATATACATAATAGTCAGACTCTAACGCTTAGTCTTAGTTCTGTCATGCTATAGCTTGTAAATCAGCTAATCCTCAACTTTTTGCCACCCATTTAAGTCTTTAGGAGCAGTATGCTGTTCTAATAGATCCCAGGTGGTATAACCCGATTGCTGCTCATACACTGCGAGCGCAGCTTCTTCAGGAGTATGGAAAGTCAATGTGGGCATATTGTCCACCCACAAGTCCCACATCCCTAGCGGTTCTATTTGTATTTCAAATGTTGATACATCGGTTTCTAATTTATACTTCATAAATTAATTATAACTCAGAATATTTTTATTAGGTTTTTTGTGTCTACAGCAAACTTCTTTTTTCATGGATTATTTCCAGACCACATCGAAGCCAATGAAGGCAGCGGCAAGCAAGTTTGCAAAGTGCTATTTGATGTAGACTTCGAAGACGAATTTCATTCCCACTTGTTAGCAGACCTTTGGCCTGTTGACGAAGAAGAATGGGAAGCTGATGGCAGACCCATCTATGAAGTACGCTACGAGTTGCCCTTCAATTGTGATGATTTCTCTAAAATGGTTGTACAATACTATCAACAAGTCATGGGGCCACAATCCACTACTATCAGTCACAGCGGACCCAAGGGGCCCATTCCCAATCGCAACGTATACCGTGTGCAGTGGCAAGTAGCATTACCAGCCTCTAAAAAATAAATTTCCACCACTAAAGGTTCTAACTTCATGGCTGCTAAAGCTCTTCCTCCTATTGCAGATAAGAAAAAAACTGAAATCACCCAACACAGCTACTCACGTTCAGATGATTACGCCTGGCTGAAAGATGAAAACTGGCAGCAGGTTATCCAAGCACCAGAAATGCTAACAAAAGAAATTAGAGATTACCTTGAAGCAGAAAATGCATACTTAGAAGAATGTCTTGGTGACACCAAACCTATACAGGAAACGTTATTCGCTGAATTACGCGCACGCATTAAAGAAGATGACAGAACTGTGCCAGATAAAGATGGCGATTACTTTTATTATGATCGTTACGAAGAAAACCAGCAGTACCCAATTTATTGTCGTTATCACAAAGACTCTCCTGAGCAAGAAGAAATTTTGTTAAATGCAAATGACGCCGCAAAAGACCACAAATATTTTGATATAGGAGACGTGGGCCATAGCCCTGATCATAAATACTTTTCTTATAGTGCCGACACCAAAGGATCTGAGTTTTATACGCTTTATACCATTGAGCTGGCAACAGGTAAGTTACTTGATGATGAAATAAGTAATATTCAAAGTGTTTTCGTATGGGCCATGGATAGCCGTACCATTTTCTACACCACTCTGGATGACAATCATCGTCCTGACAAAGTAATTCGACATACCTTAGGTATAGAAATTGAAAATGACGAAATTGTTTACCAAGAAAAAGATCCTGGCTTTTTCGTTTCGCTAGATATCACTGAATCTAATAATTTTATTTTAATTTCAGCACATGACCATGTAACCAGTGAAATTTATACCATCGATGCATACCAGCCCACGCAATCTGTGCAATGTTTCTCTAAAAGACAAACCGGTGTCGAATATGAAATTTCAGAACGTAATGGTATTTTTTATATTATTACCAATAAAGATGGCGCAGCAGACTATAAGATTATGCAAACTGACTTGCAGCGCACCGAACAAATTAATTGGCAAGATGCGTATACACCCCCTAAAGACACTCTATTAAGAGGCATATATGTATTTAAGGAGTTTTTAATTCGATCTGAACGGATTAATGGCCTACCACGAATTGTAGTAGTAGGTTTCCAAAATGATGAATTTTCAGAAGAACATTGTATTGAATTCAATGAAGAAGCTTATGAGCTAAATATCATGGGCGGCTTTGAGTTCGATACTCACATGCTGCGACTCTCTTACACTTCGATGACAACCCCTACACAAATCTTTGACTATGAGATGACGACACGTCAGCGAGAGCTCATCAAGCAGCAAGAGGTGCCTAGCGGACACCAAGCCACGGACTATACAACGCGTAGATTATTTGCCGACTCCGCAGACGGTGAAAGTGTTCCCATCTCATTACTTTACAACAACACAACACCTTTAGATGGATCAGCACCTATGCTGTTATATGCTTATGGTTCTTATGGAAGCACTATGCCTGCTAGTTTTTCAACTAATCGTTTTAGCTTAATTGATCGTGGGTTTATCTATGCGATTGCCCATGTACGTGGTGGCATGGAAAAAGGTTATGCCTGGTACGAAGGTGGAAAATTAGAAAATAAAACCAATACCTTTAGCGACTACATCACTTGCGCCAACCACCTTATTGAAAATAATTATACTCAAGCAGGACATATAGTCGTTCATGGTGGATCAGCAGGCGGCATGCTGGTGGGGGCTGCACTTAATATGCAGCCCGAGTTATTTCACGCCGCGATTGCTGATGTTCCTTTCGTTGATGTGCTCAATACCATGAGTGATGAGAACTTGCCTCTAACCCCTCCAGAATGGCCCGAGTGGGGCAACCCCATTAAAAACGAATCTGATTATCTAAATATTTCGCAATATTCCCCATACGAGAACGTTACCCAGCAGGATTACCCGCATTTATTAGTTACCGCAGGACTAACCGACCCACGTGTTACCTATTGGGAACCGGCAAAATGGGTCGCTAAACTACGCGCACTGAAAACAGATAATAATATACTAGTATTAAAAATGAACATGAGCGCTGGACATGCAGGTGCTTCAGGACGTTTTGACTATCTTAAAGAAGTGGCATTAATGTATGCCTTCTTACTAAAAGTCTTCGGCATAGCAAGCTAAGTGCTTTTATAGTATCTTAACAACCTAAATTGATATTACACCAGACGAATGACGTAGTTGAATAACACAAAGTTTATTTCTCGCCTTTAAATTAATGGAAATATAAGATGGCTGCTGAAAATCTCATACGCCGCGATAGCGATTCTGATTACATTATTGCCTGGAAACTCAAGTACGATTTTGAAACAGGTAAAATGAAAGACGACACCATGACCTATGGTGAAGCTAGAAAAAAGTGCGCTGAATTAAATGAGAAAAATCCTGAAAAAACTTTTTGGGCAGAAAAAGTTAAAGCAGCCCCTGAGTGGCATATCTTATATGAGTAGAATCTGCGTATAAACCTGAGTCATTCTACTAAGGTGAAAGTCGATCTATTTTCCATTCGCCAGAATCCGTCTTAGCATATCGTAGTCTATCGTGTAGGCGATTAGGCCTGCCCTGCCAAAATTCAAATAGCTCAGGTACAATAATGTAACCGCCCCAAAAATTTGGATAAGGCGCTTCTTGATCACCAAATTCTTGTTCTAAGCGTTGATATTCCTTTTCGATTACGTCGTAACTCTCAATCACTGAGCTTTGTCTAGAAGCATGCGCCCCAATCTGACTACCTCTGGGACGTGAATGAAAATATTCTTCAGATTCACTGGCTGAAATTTTTTCAACTCGACCTTGAATACGCACCTGGCGATACATCTTATCCCACCAAAAATTCAACGCAGCAACCTTTGTGCTATCTAAATCTTGCGCTTTATTACTTGCATAGTTAGTAAAGAACACAAATCCTGTTTCATCAAATGCCTTTAACAACACCATGCGAGATGAAATCGTTCCATATTTATCAGCAGTAGCCAGATTCATTGCATTTGGCTCAACAAATTTTGCCCCACGAGCCTCCTCAAACCATACTTGAAATTGTGAAAATGGATTTTTAATTGCGCGCTTTTTTTCTAACATTATTGTTTGATAATTCTTCCGTAGTTGATGAATTTCCTTGCTCATTTATTTTATTCGCTTCTTCTTTCTTAACTAGTCTTGTTTTAACAAAGCACCGGTACCGCCTAATCCACAATAGCCTCCAGGATTTTTTGCCAAGTATTGTTGATGATAGTCTTCAGCATAATAAAACTCAGGCGCCTCTATAATTTCAGTTGTGATCGCCCCATAGCCCTTCATAGACAATGCTTGCTGATATTCCTGCTTTGTTCGCTCCGCTATCTCTTGTTGCTCTTCGCTATAGGTATAAATACCTGAGCGATACTGTGT
>CAXMUG010000018.1:0-13139 GCA_964196535.1 uncultured Mycobacterium sp.
TTTCAGTTACTTCAATGCTCATATAGTCGTTCGATTATTATCTTTTATGGGCGCTAATTGTAGTACATCTAGGCTTTGGATTTTACAAATTCTAAAAAGCTTAAAATCCATTGATTTTGTTGTGTATTTCGCTGGTGAGCGTAACAAGCCAATAGGTTTTTATACACGATGCCATCGTGTTTGCCATTTACACCAAAGCCGCGATTTACCTGGTATGCGTAGTCAGTCTTTATGGGAGTGTTAACAAGTTTTGAATAGTGAAATTCGTGACCGGGGATCTCACTACCATAGTTTGTATTCCACGGGTGAATATTTTTATTTTTCAGTAATGTGTAGCCGCGTCCAATGGGCTTTTCATGCATTTCGCAATCTGCATTAATGATGCCTACCATTTCAGATTGTTGGTCTTCGTATTTAATAGACTTACTTAAATACATTAAACCGCCGCATTCTGCATAAGTCGGCATGCCATTTTCAATTGCATTGTGAATAGTTTGTTTCATGTTGCTATTAGCTGCAAGTTCTTGCATACGTTTTTCAGGAAACCCTCCACCGATGAACAATGCATCTGCATCGGGTAATGTTTGATCGTGTAAAGTATCGAAAGGGATGAGTTGTGCTCCATACTGACGAAACGTATCTAAATCATCTGCATAATAAAATCCGAAGGCTTCATCCTTCGCATAAGCTATCGTTACATTAAATTGTTGATCAGACTTGCATGTTTTTTCGGCTTGAAAACTTTTAGCAGTATTAGCAATAGCGGTAATTTTTTCCAGATCGACTTGCTTAGCAATTATTTCTGCAATGCGTGAAATTTTAGTATCAGCATAGTTATCTTCATTGCTTGGCATTAAACCCAAATAACGTTCGACTAGTTCTAATTCAGCACTGCGCTGCACTATGCCTAAAATTGGAATATTGGTATAACGTTCGATTACTGCGGTTAATTTTGCTGCATGTCGCTCGCCACCAACAAAATTTAAAATTACACCGGCAATATTGACTGCTGGATCAAATTGCTGATAACCAATCAATAATGGAGCAACACCGCGTATCGTGCCACGAGTATCTAACACCAGGATGACGGGAGCCTTGATGAGTTTCGCTAAGGCTGCATTACTGTTGCTACCATCGGCTGCAAGACCATCATGTAAGCCTTTGTTGCCTTCGATAATGCTGATGTCAGCACCTTTGCTATGTGTGTTTAACGTAGCTTTGATTTCTTCTTCGGACTGAGTCCAAAAGTCTAGATTATAACAATTACAATCAGTCGCTTTTGCAAGCCACATCGGGTCTATGTAATCGGGACCTTTCTTAAATGATTGAACTTTAAAGCCTTGTTTGTGCAAAGCTGCAGAGATTCCAATACTTAAAACTGTTTTACCTGAAGATTTATTTGCGGCAGATATAATAAAGTGTGCCACGATAATTATTTAAAGCACTTGAGTGCTATCCAAATTAAGAGGATTTTGCCGCATTTAATTCTAAAGCTTTGTCAGAAAGACTTTCTGGTAAGAAATCTAAAACTGCAACGCCTACTGTAACGACCAGTAGCGCAATACACGTACCGCCAATACCAAGTAAAATTTCCCAAATGCTAGGGGTATATTCGGTAACTACACCATCATAGAAGCTACTGCTAACTTCATGGCCAGGGAACATTTCTAATGGATAGGCTTGGCCGCCGATAATAATTACATACAACTGCGCCAAGCCTCCGATGATGACTAGAAGAGAAGCGATGGTTAAACAATTGCGACACTGGCTCATGGGTTTAATAAAGACTAAGGCTAATGGAATTAAACAGCCTAAAATAATTTGCACACCCCAAAACAAAAATGTGTAGATTCCGCCATCTTTTAGGATGAATGCTTCTACACCATGGTGCTCAGTGGCATAGAGGTTAGTGAGGTGATAGGCGACTACAAAGTAAAATACTGCTGCTACAAATATTCCCAATAACTTTCTAAGTTTATCGAGCATGGCATCGCCTAGATTACGATCACTCCATTTATAGCTAGCCTGCAAAACTAGGATAAATACCGCCATACCAAAGGCAAATGACATAATAATGAACATCGGTGCCATGATGGCCGCATCATAGGCCTGGCGCGCCACTAGGAAGCCAAAGATAGAACCGGTACCAGTAGTAAGTATTAATCGCCAGATGAAAGCAAACAGACCAGCGGTTTTGCTAAATTTGTTCATCTTACGTTCCATCATCATCCATAGGTAAATGCCGGTAATGATGATAAAGCCGGTGTATAAGAAAATATTCCAGGCAAAGATGGATTTAAAATTATATTTTGTCATCGCTACGATTAAGCGATCCGGTCTGCCTAAATCTAATACTAGTATCGCTAATCCACCTATCAATAAGGCGATTGCAAGTAACGCAGACAGCCGAGCTAATGGTTTGTAATCATATTTACCAAATACAGACGATATAGATGCCACATTCAATGCGCCAGAGGCTGCAACAATTAAAAAGATTGCTACTACATGAGGGAAACCCCAAACAATTTGGTTACTCATTCCTGAGATGTAATGACCATGCGAATCCATATGATGTGAGGATAAGTAACCGACTACGGCAGCCAGACCTAATGCCATTAATAAAACCCAATATTGGACTGATTTTGCTTCTAGTGAACTGAATCGAGTGGTTTCAATCATTTTTCTTATTCTTAATCTAAATAAATATGCTTGCTAACTTATAAGCCCTGGTAACGGACACCAGTATTGAGATTCAAATCAGCACGAATTTGTACGCCACCGTGTTTTTCTAATTGCTTAGAAATTTCACTATTCGGGTCATTTAAATCGCCAAATAAGAGCGCGTTGTGGCCGTCTTTTGCACAAGCTTCAGCGCAGGCAGTGTTATTATCGCCATTATCTACTTTGTGTACACAAAGTGTGCAGCTTTCTACAGTACCTTTGCCGCGTGGAGCATGAGGCAATTGATCTTCTAGTGGTTCATGAATAAAAGAGCGAGCTTTATAAGGGCAAGCCATCATGCAGTAACGACAACCAATACAAGTGTGTGCATTGACCAGTACGATTCCATCTTCGCGTTTAAAAGATGCGCCGGTAGGGCATACGTCCACACAAGGCGGATTCTCACAGTGTTGGCACATCATCGGTAAAGATGTTACGTGGCCTGTTGTGTTGTCTTTAACGTTTAATTTGCGAATCCATTGTGCATCGGTTTTAGGCCGCCCTAAATCCCATAAGCCGTGTTCTTCATTACATGCTGTAACACAAGCATCACAGTCTTCTTGGCAAACATTGGTATTGATTAACATGCCCCATCTTTGCTTGCTGCTTACGGCTTGCCCTGCAGGTTTTGCAGAAGCAGTTTGATATAGCATTACACCAGGAGCAATGGCTAAACCACCTACTGCAACGACACCGCGTAATAAATCACGCTTACCCATGTCAACTTCATAGACAACTTCGTTGATTTCTTTCGCATCAACATCATCATGAAGGACGTTGTCTATATTGGCATCAATGTCTAATTTGTAGCGCATGTTTATGGAGATGTTTTGGAGGATTGTTATTTTAATATAAATTGAATCACAAATTGAGTTTTAGTGAGAATTTATATCACTAAGTTCAAGGTAGTCTTTTAGGGTTTGTTCAGAGTGATTGACATTGCCATCAACAGACCGATTTGGATTCTTCGCTTTGCGAATCACTTCTTCTGGCCGATCGGCATGACATTGGAAACAATCAATGTTCACGGCTGCAAATTGATGGCAGCTTGCGCAAAAATGAGTATCTTCAGAGTAGCGTGCAAACTCACCCTGAGAATTTGCAGTGATATGGCAATCGATACACTCGTTTAAGCTGTGTTTTTTGGTACGTATGCCTTCGATTACGGTTTCATCACGATGCTCAAGCATGAACTCGAAGTGTTGTTTACGCATTACTTCTACAGGTTCTACGCAAAGCGTTTCTTCACTGTACTTTTGTTTGGGTGGAGGTATGTCCTCAGGACTGCCTGCGTATACTACAAGTGCTGCTGTACAGTAAAGTGCTAACAGCAGACTTAGTAGTTTGTTGTACTTCTCGAACAATCCTTTCATTACTGGTACTTGTAATTTAATGACCAAGGGCCATATCAATATATCCAGTAGGACAAACATCTGCACAGATGTGACAACCAATGCACTTATTGTAATCAGTGTCTACATAACGTCCTGTGGTTGATTCGTCTTTCTTAACACGGAACACAGCATCTTGCGGGCAGTAGACAACACAGTTGTCGCACTCAAAACACATTCCGCAACTCATGCAACGTTCAGCTTCTTCTACCGCTTGTTCATCACTAAAGTTTTTCATGCGCTCTTCAAAGTGACCAAGAACTTGTTCAGCATCAGGGCCATGCTCTTCACGTAATAGACGTGGAGTAAATGGAAAGTGACCAAGGAAAAGTTCATCGTAAGGGATGATCTCTTGTGCCGCACGATCTTCAAAGTTATGCACGGCGTACTTAGATTCATCGGTTCCCAAGTGTTCACCTGCTGCGTATTCTGCCGGCTCAAGACCAGATTCTTGTAGTTTTTCTAATAAATCAAAATGATGCACGTCTACTTTAGGACGTTTTCTGATTTCAGTATCGTTAAAGTAGTAATCAATGCTTTCTGCTGCAATAGACGCTTGGCCAATGGCAGTGGTAAGTAGGTGAGGGCGAATAATGTCACCCGCTACAAAGTGTCCTTCGCGTTCTGGTATTGCGTAGAATTTATCTGCATCGATAAGATCACGACCATTATTAAATTCTTCAAGGCCTTCTAAGTCACCACCTTGACCAATCGCAGAAACGATTAAGTCACATTCGATATCAAACTCGGTGCCTTCAACAGGAGTGGGGCGGTTGTCTACCATTTCGCATGTCGCCATACGTAATGCAGTAGCACGACCATCATCGCCTAAGATAACTTTGACTGGCATAACACCATCTTTAATGGTTACACCTTCACGTTGAGCGTCATGTACCTCATGTTCGGCTGCAGTCATTTCTGCTTTAGGGAATAAAGAGGTAAGCGTTACTTCAGCGCCTTGGCGTGCTGCTGCGTAAGCTGCGTCATGTGCAACGTAACCACCAATTACATATTCTGGTGCTTCTTCTTTGTTTAGTTTTTCAATGCGGCCAAGGCGACGAGCAACCGATACCACGTCAATAGAAGTATCACCACCACCTACACACACCACGCGATCCGCAGTAACTTGCAAACGACCTGTGTTAAATGCTTCTAGGAACTTTACACCGGAAACACAGTTAGGTGCATCACCACCATCTACAGGTAAGCCACGCCCTGACTGACAGCCAAGTGCCCATAAAACAGCATCAAATTCTTTTTCTACGTCTTCGACAGACACATCTTTACCAACACGAGTTTTCATGCGGGTTTCAATGTTACCCATATCAAGAATGCGCTGAATTTCGTGGTTCAAATGTTTGCGTGGAGTTCGGTAACCCGGGATGCCATAGCGGAACATGCCACCAAGCTCTTCGTGGTCATCAAAAATTACACTCGCATGGCCCATGCGACGTAATTGATACGCTGCAGCTAATCCTGCAGGGCCACCACCAATAATCGCTACGGTTTTGCCAGTAAGCTTTGCCGGGGCTTCAAATTTAAAATTCTGTTCAACTGCAGTGTCACCAATGTATTGCTCAACAGCGTTAATACCAACAAAATCTTCTACATGATTACGATTACAGCCGTCCTGACATGGGGCGGGACATACACGACCCATCATAGAAGGGAATGGGTTGGCATCAGTAGAGCGTAAGAAAGCATACTCTTGCATGCTCATGTCTTCTTTTTGTGGTTTTTCTATTCCACGTACAATTTGCAGCCAACCGCGAATGTCTTCGCCAGAAGGGCAACTACCTTGGCAAGGTGGTGTGCGGTGCACGTAAGTTGGACATTTGTGAGAAGTATCTTCTTTAAAGATCTGGTCACCAAAGTTACCCCAGGTGTAATCACCTTCTTCATACTTTCTAAACGTAAGTTTATGGTCCATTTCTTCTTTAGAACTTGCCATGTTTAGCTCCTAGCCCTTATACATCTAATTAAAAAAATAAAATTGTGATTAAGCCGCTTCGGCTTGGTTTTCGTCATCTGTATCGTCGCCATCATCATCTTCGGTGGCATTTTCTGGTGTTAATACAATCGCATTGCTTACTAATTGATGCAGACTAATAATTTGGTCCATAGTGAAATCGTAATATGGGAATACTTTAGAAAACTGACTTTTACAAATGGCACAGATCGCAGCCATATGAGTAACCCCGTATTCGTCTACTACATTTTTAAGTGCTTCCATTCGAGGCATTGCACCTTTTACGCGCAGTTCAATTAAATCATCGGTCAATAGGCCACCACCGCCGCCACAACAGTAAGTACCTTCCTTAATCGAGTAACTTGGCATGTCTACATAGTTGTTGCATACCGCTTTTATAATGTCTCTTGGGATTTCAAACTGTCCACCTGGTGTGTCACCCATTCGTGACGCGCGTGCGACATTGCATGAGTCGTGATACGTAATAACCATGTCATCATTTAGTGATGGGTCTAACGTTAATCTGCCTTCTTTAATTAAGCCATGAGTCACTTCGCAAATATGTTGCGGTACCGGATAATCTGGATCAAGAAAATCAAATGGGCCGGCTAAAGTGTTTAAGAATGAATACGCTACACGCCATGCATGACCACATTCACCAAATACAATTCTTTTAACACCTAGATCAAGCGCTGCTTGGCGAATGCGCAGTGCAAGTTTTTGCATGTTTTCATAACTACCAATAAACATGCCAAAGTTCGCAGCCTCACTGGCATAAGAACTTAATGTCCAAGAGATGCCGGCTTGATGAAACACTTTTCCATAACCAATCAAACCATCAATGTGTGGTTCAGCAAAGAAATCTGCAGATGGAGTAATTAATAAAACGTCAGCACCTTTCTCATCTACAGGGAAACGAACTTTTACGCCAGTTTCTTCTTCTACGTCTTCTTCTAAGCCTTCTAATGTATTTAACAGGGCAGGTTCTGGCAGACCTAGATTGTTGCCAATGGTTTGTGCTTTGCCAATAATTTCATTGCAGTATTTTTGTCCCTTACCAATGGTATCCATTACTTCACGTGCAGCCATGGAAATTTCTGCGGTATCAATTCCATAAGGGCAATATACGGCACAACGACGGCATTGTGAGCACTGATGAAAATAGCTATACCAGTCGTCTAATACTTCTTCGGTTAAATCTTCTGCGCCAACCAGTTTAGGAAACAATTTGCCTGAGAGTGTGAAGTAGCGACGATAGACTTTGCGATATAAATCTTGTCTTGCAACCGGCATGTTTTTAGGATCGGTTGTGCCTAAATAGTAGTGGCACTTGTCAGTGCAGGCGCCACATTTCACACATGAGTCTAAATATACGCTTAGCGAGCGGTATTTTTTATTTAGCTCACCCATTTTATCAATTGCAACTTGTTGCCAGTTGTCCACCAGCTCGCCAGGGAAGCCTAATTTTTCTTGGAACTCAGCTTTGGCAGTATAAGGCTGGCTATGCTTCATCACGCCTTCTTGTAGACGCGGAATAACTGGATATTCTTTAAGTTCTGGGGTATCGAATTCTGCAGCAGCCATAATTAACTCGCTTTAGCTTTATTAGATTCAAGTTTAGTAGCCCAGTCTGCGAGGTGTCGTTTTTCGCGCGGGTTATCCACTTGGTTGCGTGTCGGGCTAAAGAATACGCCCGGGGCATGTAATAGTTTGCTGAATGGAAAAATAATCATTAATAAAATAACCAAGCTTAAATGCACAATTAAGATTATGTCGTTAGGCATAGGGGTTAAACCTTTTGAAGCCCAAGCGAAAGTCATTAAGCCAAGTAAAAATAATTTCAATGCAACGATGTCTGTGTGTTCGACAAAAGTCATCAGGGCACCACTTGCGCCAATGGCTATAAGTAGCAAAAGCATTAAATGATCTGAAGGCGCGGAGATGTAACGCACACGGTCGACAAATATACGGCGTGCCGACAAGCCAGCTAAGCCAATTAGCATCATGAACGCAGCGTATTTACCAAACGGCTGTATGAATACCACCCAACCCCAAACAGGATCAGTGAAATAGCGCAAATGTCTCAGTAATACTAAAAATAGTCCAAAATGGAAGATCCAGCCGAATAACCAAATCCATTTATTAGATTTAAATAAACTTTCAAAGATGGTGATCTCTTTTACCATCCTAAAGACAACACCAGAACGTGTTGTGGGTGCCGGTGTAGTTGGAATTTTTAAAGGAGCGGGAGTTTTTGCGTAGATCCAGATTTTACGCGCAACAAATATTACTAATATAGCGGTGGCTATATATAACAAAAATGCGAATGTTGCGGTTAAAGCTGACATTAATCGTGAATCCTAGGTCACGCATGTTTCGATAAAACATGGTGGCGACAAAACAACTATGTTAAAAATGAAGAGCTATACCGAGGAGTGTTCGTAAACCATCCTCGGTAATAAAACTTCTTACTTACTAGACGCAGCCTGTTGGCTTCGGCAAACCTGCATATTTACACGCTTGCTTTGCAGGACCATATGGAAACAATTCGTATAAATACTTGCTGTTACCTTTGTCTTTGCCAAGTTTTTTGCCAATAGCTTTAGTAAGTACGCGTACTGCTGGAGCAATTTGATACTCTTCGTAGTACTCACGCAGGAAGTTAATTACTTCCCAGTGGTATTCACCTAACTCAGCACCGTCTGCTGTAGCCATTGCTTCAGCTAGGTCAGGTTGCCATTGGCTAAGGTCGGCTAAATAACCTTCTTCATCTGTCTCATAAGACTGACCATTTACTTCTAAGGGCATACAACTCTCCTAAATTTACCTAACGTTATAAAAATTTAAAGCCAAGACTGAACAGTATGGTGTTCGGTCGTAAGGTCTACAAAGCCGTCATAATCGATAACTTTAATTCCATCAATTACATTACCATCATTTAGGCCACGGGCTTTGATGTCGGGGCCTAAGACAAAAATAGAGATATCGCTCATTGCGTTTGCAACGGCATCAGAATGTTTGGTGTTTTTCATCGCGCCAATAACACCATCTTCAAACAAAAGGACTGCACTGCCTTTGGCAGCTAAACGTAAACAAGACTCTAAGCTATTGCGCTCGAAAGGAGATTTATTGACGGTATGTAATGCTGACATGTTTAACTTCCTATTAAAAACTTAGTACTACGTCTTGTGCGTCGATAATGCTTGTTAGCTCTGCGCGATCAACAACAAGTAATGAATTTTTTTCTGCCCAATCATCATCTTCGTCTTCATAGACTAAAGCTTGAAGATCATCAGCAGTTAAACCACGCTCATCTAAAGACTCTTTTTCTACGTAAATCTTTTTAATGTCGTAGTCACCAAGTGCACTGTAGGTTTTGGAGAAGTTCTTCATGCCAATGCCATCAGTTTCTTGGTTCTTAGTGAGCTGGTATACGCCATCGTCAGCAAATACTAGACTGATGTCTTGGTCAAACGCCGCTGCAATGAGTACAACTTCTAATGATTCAAGAGCGTAGATTGTGCCGTAAGGAGCCTTACGGTTCAGATAACAAAATTTCTTTATGATGCCTTCTTCTGACATTCTTAATCCCCAAAGGTGACCAGGCGATCCGCTTGGATGCCGGCTTCAATTAATTGACCTAATCCAGAAATACGAAAACCTTTAATTAAGTTATTTGAGGTTTTGCCATTTCGTTTGCTTTCGTCTTCGTCAAGTATGCCGCGACGTTGAGCGGCGGCAACACAAACAACTAAATCTAAACCATGTTTTTCAGCAAGCTCAGACCATTCTTTTGGAAGATTACGGTCGTCTTGAGGTGGCACACCTAAGTCTGTTCCGTTGTTTACGCCGTCATGATAGAAAAAGATACGAAATATTTCGTGACCTTTCGCTAAGGCTGATTTTACAAACTGTAATGCAGAATCAGATGCTTGATGCGTGTACGGTCCTTCGTTAATTACGATTCCAAATTTCACAGAGACTCCTAATTAATTAGAAACGGATGTGGGTCGAAGCATTTAAGCTGCGACGTGCACCACGCCAGTTATCAATGTGGTACTTGGTGAAAGGTAAACCGGTTTTTTCAAAGAAACGTGGCCAACCAATACGCTCAACCCAGTCATTCATGCGTTCCCAATCTTTTGCATCATCGCGGTAAGCAAGAATAATGCGTTTAACAATCGCTGTGGCTTCGGGCCAACGTGGTGGATTGTTAGGAATACCTGCGGCCACTAATTTTTGGAAAGTAGGTTTGCCGCGAGCATTGGAATGATTGCCACCAACCCATACAGCAAGTTTAGTGTGTTCGGCATCATTAATTTGCATAGGAGGACAAGGTGGGTAACACGCACCACAACAGATGCATTTCTTCTCATCTACTTCTAATGAAGGTTTGCCGTTAACCATTGCAGGCCGAATTGCAGCAACGGGGCAACGTGCAACCACTGAAGGTCGCTCACATACGTTAGATACTAAGTCGTGATTAATTTTTGGTGGCTTAGTGTGTTGAACATTAATTGCGATATCGCCTTGTCCGCCACAGTTAATTTGGCAGCAAGAAGTTGTAATGTGTACACGGTTAGGCATGTTGTTTTCTTTGAACTCATCAATAAGCTCATCCATCATTGCCTTTACTACACCAGATGCGTCTGTACCTGGAATGTCACAATGCAACCAACCTTGAGTGTGCGAAATCATCGCTACAGAGTTTTTGGTTCCGCCTACTACAAAACCTTCTGACTCAAGCTTATCAATCATTGGTTGCACTTTAGCTTCATCAGCAACCATATATTCAATGTTGCTGCGAATAGTAAAGCGTACATAACCATCAGCAAATTCATCGCCAATGTCACATAAAGTGCGAAGTGTGAATACGTCTAGGATACGTTGTGTACCTGCACGGACGGTCCAAATTTTTTCGCCGTTATCTGCAACGTGAAGTAAAACGCCAGGACGTGGATGCTCGTGGTAATCCCACATGCCATAGTTTTTTCGCATCACAGGATGCATGTATTGGAATCCGTCTGGGCATCCTGATTCTATTGGTGGACGGTGCTCTATCGCCATTATGTTCTCCGCTTATATATCTTATAAAGTTGTAATTAGTTCTGATTAACTAGCAGCTGCTTGCTTTTCTTCAGACTTTTTCTGGAACCATTTCTCAGCTTCTTCGTCCCAGCCATCCATGCGGATGTAAGAACTTTGACGTGGCTCAGTAACCATATTTGGATCAACGTCAACATCAACGCCTTCTAGGAAATTAACTAAGCCAATGCGCTCAATCATTTCACCACAACGTTCATGTTCTAAACCGTTTTCTGCCCAGAAGTCGATTGTTTCTTCTGCTAGTTCAGTAATTTTTTCATAATCTTCGTCTGTGTCGAGTTTCATGAAAGGAATGACTACGGTTCCCATTAAGTCACCGATCTTAAGGGTACGTTTACCACCCATAAGAATTGAAACACCTTTGTCATCGCCAGGAGATAATGCTTTCACCATAACGTTTAAACAGTGCATGCAACGTACGCAGTCTTTGTTGTTTACATCTAAGGTATCGTCATCTTTAAGTGCTAACGCTTGAGTTGGGCAACGTGTAATAACATTGTCAATTACATACTGACGGCCTTTGCGGTTTACAAATTTCTTAACTTCTTCTTGATCGACTTTCATGTTGTCGCGCCAAGTACCAATAATGGCAAAGTCAGCACGTTCAATCGCATTCATGCAATCGTTTGGACAACCTGAAACTTTAAATTTAAATTTATAAGGTAATGCGGGACGGTGTACGTCATCAGTGAAGTTGTTCAATAGTGTGCGATGAATTTTCATTTCATCTGCATTAGACATTTCACAACGCGCTGCACCTACACAAGACATTCCTGTGCGTACGCATGGTCCTGCACCTCCAAGATCCCATCCGTATTCGTTAATTTCATCAAAGAAATGTTGTGTGTTATCAGTTGTAGCGCCGATGAACATGATGTTGCCAGTTTGGCCGTGGAACGTAACTAAACCTGAACCCCATTTTTCCCAACTGTCACCTAATTGACGCAACATATCAGTGGAGTAGTAGTTACCAGCAGGTGGTTGTACACGTAGTGTGTGAAATTCTCTTGATTCAGGGAATGCTGCACCGACTTCTGAGAAGCGTGGGATAATTCCACTACCGTATCCAAATACAGAAACGGTCCCACCTTTCCAATAACCTTTACGAGTTTCGTATGAATGTTCTAGCTGACCTAAAAGTGAGTTAGCTACACCATTAATTCGTTCATCTGGATGCTGGTCGCGAAGACGTTTAAATCCAGAAACAAAACTAGGCCATGGGCCTTTCTCTAGCTCATCAAGCATGGGGGTAGGATGATGCTTATCGGCCATTGTGGAATCTCCTAAAAATTGTTACCAAGAATGTCGTAATACCGGGTTAGTAGTTCAAGCTAGAATCGTTTGAATCTACACTCCATTTATCGTTACAGAATAAACGGAAAAGTCCTAAAAACATAATGTTAGGAAGTCTAGAAGCATAGCTAAATAGGCAAAATCCCCTCCATGGGATGCAGTCTAAAGTACAACTTATCCCTATAGAGATACAATTTATTACAGTGTGTAGACAACTTATTTTAGTGGCTTTCCAAGTAGGCTAAGTTTATGTTTATAAGAAACAATAGAACCATACGTTTACAGTCATTTACTCATATAGCTCATAAGAAATGCAGCCCTATCTCTTAAAAGAATCCCACTCCTATGAGAAATGGCGTGCGCAAAAGCTATATAAGTACCCTGTAGATACCAAGCAGCTAACTATTGAGCTAAATAACCCTATAAAATTAACGGCTAATGAGCTAATCGCCTTCAAATCCACCTGTTCAAAGACGAATATTGCCATCTATCGTTGTATAAATATTGATCAAAATAACAAGCAGAGTGCTATTTCCGTTGCGCAACAATTGGGTTTGCGACAGCTGGATGCCAATCTGTGCACCGATGAAGATCGTATTTCAGTAATTACAGATACCGGCCAGGATATGGGCAAGAAAAAATCTCACTACATTCCTTAC
>CAXMUG010000019.1:0-7004 GCA_964196535.1 uncultured Mycobacterium sp.
CTCCACTAGGAATTTTACCGCCCAATTTTTGAAATTTACCAGGGTCGCGTAAAAACTCTACTAATTCTGATACCTCATCTTTTGCTTCTTCAACACCTGCTACATCATCAAAGGTAACTTTAATTTGGTCTTCGTCCAGTAATCGCGCTTTGCTTTTGCCAAAGGACATAGCACCACGACCAGAACCACCACCTTGCATCTGGCGCATGAAGAAAATCCACACACCAATGAGCAACAACATTGGGAACCAGCTAATTAGTATGTCTAAAAGTAATGAACGTGGCTTAGTTTCACCAGCCTCAACCACCACATCATATTTAAGTAATGTATCTAATAACTTGTCATCGCCCGGACTATTCGTTTCAAATTTTTCGTTATTTTCAAGCACACCAGTAATCTGACGATTATCAGGACTAATCATTACCGATTGAACGTTGCTAGATTTAACTTGCTTAATGAACTCAGAATAATCAAGTTCATCTGGGGTCTCGGGGCGTGGAGCAAAGTTATTGAAAACAGTCATTAACACAACTGCAATCACAGCCCAAAGCAATAAATTTTTTACCATGTCGTTCAAAAAGCTAACCTCTTACTTAATAATTCAAACACTTAGACGAATATTGACCTTACTATAACTTAATATGAGTGGCCAGGGCATACATCTCACGGCTACGTGGTCTGGACGCTTCTGGCTTACGAATCAATACTTTACTGTATTTTGAGCGCAACATTTTTATATAATCATCAAAGCCAGTGCCTTGAAACAGTTTCACAACCAGACCACCGTCAGGCGCTAAGACTTCAACACTAAACTCAGCGGCTAATTCTGCTAGATACATGGCCTTTGGCTGATCAACGCTATTGATACCACTAATATTGGGGGCCATATCGCTTAAAACAAGGTCTATGGGATTTTGACCCACGAATTCACGCAAAGATTCATATATTTCCTGCTCGGTAAAATCTCCTTTCAAGAAATGCACGTTATTTCTAGAGTCCATGTCCAGTACATCTATGGCAATAATTTTACCGGTTCTACCCACCTTCTTAGCCACATACTGACTCCAGCCTCCAGGGGCTGCACCCAAATCAACAATATTCATATTTTGCCGAATGAGATTATATTTTTTATCTAACTCTTCTAATTTATAAACTGCACGCGAACGCCAACCTTCTTTGATCGCGCGTTTAACAAACGGATCATCGTTACGCTCTTTTAACCAAGCTTTACTTTGCATTAGAAACTATCAGGGAAATTATTATCTGAACTTAAAGAAGCGCTGATTTGTTCTGCTACGAGGCAAAAGAGATTGAGAAAGCGGACGACTGCACGAATGTAGGAGGTAGAGTAACGCATGGAGTATGTTGCCGAGTGTATACAGATATACATGAGCACTTCGAGAAATCTTTTAACGAAGCAGATGGATAGATAAATCAGGGTTTCCTTAGATTATTCGTAGCGAACTTCGACAACTTCATAATTCTTATTTCCTGCAGGTGCTTCAACTGTGATCAAATCACCTTCTTCTTTACCAATCATCGCGCGAGCTATTGGAGAGGTTACAGAAATCATACTTTGCTTAATATCTGCCTCATCTTCACCAACAATTGTGTAGGTAACTTCCTCACCACTATCTTCATCCGCCAATATTACTGTAGCGCCAAACACTACACGGCCATTTGCATTGATTTTCGTTACATCAATAACCTCAGCGTTGGATAACTTTGACTCAATCTCTTTAATTCTACCCTCAGCAAACGATTGTTGTTCTCTTGCCGCATGATACTCAGCATTTTCTTTTAGATCGCCGTGCGCACGTGCGGTTGCTATAGCCTCAATAATTTTAGGCCGCTTAACAGTTTTAAGTTCGTCTAATTCAGCGCGTAATTTTTCAGCACCCTTAACGGTTAATGGAACTCTATTCATACTTCACACCAAAATAACTAAAGTAATATGCAAAAAATACCAATGCTTTTGTTGCATTAATGATTTGTTAGGGCATGCAAATCTTGAAGACGATAAACCTGATAACTATCTTTACTCTGCATGGCTTCTTTAAGAGCCCAAGCCCCTGCAATCGTTGTGGTATAACATACCTTATGTTGCAGTGCTTCCCTTCTAATTGTAAACGAATCCGCAATAGCTTGTTTGCCTTCCGTGGTATTCACAATTAAGTCAATTTTACCATCAATTATCATATCGACAATATGAGGACGCCCTTCCCTAACCTTATTCACCGTGTCGCATTCAATGCTTTTCTCGCTCAAAGCTCTAGCCGTCCCCTTGGTTGCCACAATATTAAAACCAAGCTTTTTTAGCTGCTCAGCAATAAGTGTAGCTTGCTCTCTATCTTCCTTGCGTACACTTAATAACACACACCCCGACTCAGGAAAATTGGTACCTGCAGCTAATTGCGATTTACCAAATGCTTCACCAAAGGTTTCACCTACTCCCATTACTTCACCAGTAGATTTCATCTCAGGGCCCAGTATTGGATCTACTCCGAGAAATTTGATAAATGGGAACACAGCTTCTTTAACTGAAAAATACTTAGGCGTAATTTCTTTAGTTGCATTTTGTTCTTTAAGTGTTTTACCTACCATGCAACGCGCAGCAATTTTTGCCAATGGCTGGCCAATCGCTTTAGAAACAAAAGGTACGGTACGTGATGCGCGTGGATTTACTTCAATTAAATAAACTCTCTCATCTTTAATCGCGAATTGAATATTCATCAAACCTTTAACTTGCAAAGCCAATGCAAGTTGAGTCGCCTGCTTGCGCATTTCATCTTGCACTTCATCACTTAAATTATACGGCGGCAATGAACATGCACTATCACCTGAGTGAATACCTGCTTGTTCAATGTGCTGCATAACACCGCCAATTAACACATCCTTACCGTCGCAGATTGCATCGAGATCAACTTCTACAGCATTATCAAGGAAATGATCGATCAATACTGGCGCATCGTTAGATACCTTAACGGCTTCACGCATATAGCGTTCTAAATCAGAACGATTGTAAACAATCTCCATTGCGCGCCCACCTAAAACATAGGAAGGACGAACTACTACGGGATAACCAATCTTGTCTGCTGCTTCAACTGCTTGTTCAGTACTGGTTGCGGTCGCATTTGGTGGTTGCAATAACTTTAAATCATTTACTAATTGCAAAAAACGTTCTCGATCTTCTGCAAGATCAATCGAATCCGGACTGGTGCCAACAATCGGAACACCAGCTGCTTCGAGATCTCGAGCAAGTTTTAGTGGAGTTTGCCCACCAAACTGCACAATCACTCCATACGGCTTTTCAACACGCACAATCTCTAAGACATCTTCTAGAGTTAGCGGTTCAAAATAAAGTCGATCCGATGTGTCGTAATCTGTTGAAACGGTTTCAGGATTACAATTCACCATAATGGTTTCATAACCATCTTCGCGCATTGCAAATGCTGCATGCACACAACAATAGTCAAACTCAATACCTTGACCAATGCGATTTGGGCCACCGCCTAAAACAATGATCTTCTTGTTATCGCTAGGTTCAGCCTCACACTCTTCGTCATAACTTGAATACATATACGCAGTACTTGTCGCAAACTCTGCTGCACAGGTATCCACCCTCTTATATATAGGATGAACACTCAAGGCAGTTCGTTTTGCTCGCACATCTTTTTCGTTGCACTGCAACAGCTTTGCGATTCTACGATCCGAAAAACCTTTACGTTTAATACCACGCATAGTTTGCGCATCGATAGATTCTAATTTCATCGAAGCAATATCCGCTTCCATATCGATAAGTTGTTTTAGCTGGGCAAGAAACCAAGGGTCAATTGCAGTGGAAGCAAATAGCTCTTCCATACTATATCCTAAGCGCATGGCATCACCCACATACCAGACACGATTTGGACCAGGTTCTTGCAACTCAGAAGCTAATACGCTTAGGTGTTCCTCATCATATTCCTCGTGCATAGGATCTAAACCATCGACCCCTACCTCTAAACCGCGCAAAGCTTTTTGAAATGATTCTTGAAAAGTTCGGCCTATGGCCATCACTTCACCCACCGATTTCATTTGCGTACTTAACTTCGCTTTAGCTTGCGGAAACTTTTCAAAAGTAAAGCGAGGAATCTTTGTTACTACATAATCAATACTCGGCTCAAATGATGCAGGGGTCGCACCGCCGGTAATTTCATTTTGCAATTCGTCTAGCGTATAACCAATTGCAAGTTTTGCAGCAACTTTAGCAATAGGAAAACCAGTTGCTTTGGATGCCAATGCTGAAGATCTAGAAACGCGTGGGTTCATTTCAATAATTATCATGCGACCATCTTCAGGATTTATTGAAAACTGCACATTAGAACCACCGGTATCAACACCAATTTTACGTAACACATCAAGCGAAGCGTTTCGCATAAGTTGGTATTCTTTATCGGTAAGGGTTTGTGCTGGTGCTACGGTAATTGAATCACCCGTGTGCACACCCATTGGATCAAAGTTTTCTATTGAACAGATAATGATGCAGTTGTCATTTTTATCCCGCACCACTTCCATTTCATATTCTTTCCAACCCAATAAAGACTCTTCGAGCAAAACTTCACTAGTTGGCGAGAGATCCAAACCATGCGCAATGATCTCCTTAAATTCTTCTAAGTTATAAGCAATTCCTCCGCCACTACCACCCATCGTGAATGACGGTCGAATGACGGTTGGGAATCCCAAACCAGGTTGTTGTTGAATCGCTTCTTCTAAGCTATGCGCAAGCGCAGAACGCGCAGACTTCAAGCCAATGTCTTCCATCGCTCGTCGAAATAACTCGCGATCTTCCGCCATGTCGATGGCTTCTTTTTTCGCACCAATCATTTCGATTGAATACTTTTCAAGAATGCCTTCACGATCTAAATCGAGCGCGCAGTTCAGTGCTGTTTGCCCGCCCATGGTTGGCAGCAACACATCGGGACGTTCTTTTTCAATAATTTGCGCAACGGTTTGCCACATAATGGGTTCGATATATATAGCGTCCGCCATTTCAGGATCAGTCATAATGGTAGCTGGATTCGAATTAACCAAAATGACTCGGTAGCCCTCTTCACGCAGTGCTTTACATGCTTGTGCGCCAGAATAATCAAATTCACATGCCTGCCCGATCACAATCGGTCCGGCACCGATTATCAATACACTTTTTATGTCCGTACGCTTAGGCATCGTTTAAATTTGCTTATACTCTTCCATCAACTTGATGAAATGTTCGAATAGAGGTTTAACATCTTGTGGCCCCGGACTGGCTTCCGGATGGCCTTGAAAACTGTAAGCGGGTTTTTGAGTATGATGGATACCTTGTAATGATCCATCAAATAGAGAACGGTGTGTTGCCTTTAGCTCAATAGGCAAGGTTTCCTCATCCACTGCAAAACCATGATTCTGACTACTGATCATTACCAAACTAGTGCTCAAATCTTGTACAGGATGATTTGCACCATGGTGACCAAATTTCATCTTGGTCGTTTTCGCCCCACATGCCAAACCTAGTAACTGATGTCCCAAACATATTCCAAAGGTAGGCACACCTGCCGCAACAATTTCTTGTATAGCTTGAATTGCATAATCACATGGCTCCGGATCACCCGGACCATTAGAAAGAAAAACGCCATCAGGTTTTTTTGCCAACACTTCACTTGCAGGAGTGGTTGCAGGAATGACTTCAAGCTCGCAACCATGATCATGAAGGATGCGGAGAATATTACGTTTCACTCCAAAGTCATACGCTAAGACTTTGAAACGATCATTAATTTTCTTGGCATTATTTTGATAACCATCTTCTAAAGACCAACAACCTTCACTCCAGGAATAGGGTTTATCAGTGGTAACTTCTTTAGCCAGATCCATACCTTTCAAGCCTGGAAAGCCTTTCGCAGCGGCTAAAGCTTGTTCTTCATTTATATTGCCTGCCATAATCGCGCCGTTTTGCGCACCCTTCTCTCGTAGAATTCTAGTCAGCCTACGGGTATCGATATCGGCAATCGAAACTACATTATATTTTTGCAAATAAGCTGATAAATCAGATTGTTGCCGCCAATTGCTTACTTGTACCGGTAAGTCTCGAATGACTAAACCAGTGGCGAATATATGTGCAGATTCTTCGTCTTCGGAATTAACACCAACATTACCAATGTGCGGGTACGTCAGTGTGATGATTTGTTGCGCGTAAGAAGGGTCAGTGAGAATTTCTTGATAACCCGTCATAGAAGTATTGAAAACGACTTCCCCTACCGATAAACCCGATATGCCAATAGAGCTTCCCCAAAAAAGACTGCCGTCTTCTAAAGCAAGCAAGGCGGGTTGATGACTCAAAAAAATGACTCTCCTAATCTATAAGGCGCATATGTAAGAACGGGATGACCAGCTGGTCATCCCGTAAATTATTCTGTGCTGTCGGTGGACCGGGAGAATTGTACTCAAATCATCTGCCTAGTGAAACCGAGAATTAGGGATATTTGTAAGTACATGGATATACGCAGAAGAGTCGCTTCATGGATGATGCAACTGATTAAAAACCAACCATCGAAGCCTGCTTTCAACCGCCATGAATGATGGAAGTACAAAAATTGCACGACCGCATGGATGCAGGAGGCAGAGCAACGCAGGAGCAATTGCCGACGACCACATGGAAGTAGTCGGTAGAGCGAAGTTGGATGCCAGAGCCGAGGAGCATATTTCTGCCGACCTAATTTAGCGAGCACATGGTTGTACGAAAATAAGCCGCATCAAGGATGATGCATTAGATTAAATTCTTTTTAACTTGAATGTCCACTTACGGCCAATAGCAGACATTCAAAAACTCAATGCAAATGAAGCGAATATATGATCGCCTTCTAACCGATTCTCCGCGTGGTACTCATGAAGCCACTTAGCAATGAAACTAATCTGTTGCCCATATAATTCTTTATTCCATAGCACAGCGGGGCCAATCCCAGCAGCTTCCGCTTTAAAGCTGCCAAGTCTTG
>CAXMUG010000020.1:0-36126 GCA_964196535.1 uncultured Mycobacterium sp.
TATCCTTACAGCGTTATGCATACGTCACAGTTCGTGAATCTTGAAGTACATTTAGAAAGAGACTGAAGTTAAACCTCGAGAGTTAAAGCTCCTGTTCTTTATTCATAATTATCAGACTTGATTTTTTGCATTTAGTAAAACGTCTTACCAAGTCGGTATAAATGCTTGGCCATTCTCACAAGTTACGAAGGAGCACTATGACTAGAGACAATCTAGAATCTCAAGCGTTACAGCCAGCCATTCTTTCTTATGTAAAAGATCTTCCTAACTTGTGCTCACTTGCAGGATTGGCTTGCACACTATTAGCTATTTACTTCAGTATTTTAGGCGTTTATTACGCGGCAATGATTGGCATGATCTGGGCCGTTGCTTTTGACTGGGCGGATGGACTTATTGCACGAAGAATGAAAGGGCGGACAGGTAACGACCAGATATTTGGTGGGCAACTTGACGTGTTAATAGACATTGTAAGTTATGGAATCGCTCCGGTTGTTCTTTTGCTGAGCTATGGAAATTTCGAACCTATATTTTTAGTAGGTGCTTTTATCATGCTCGCAGCTAGTGCGACACGGTTAAGTTATTTCAGCACATTCGGTCTTTCTGATGGATCGAAATACACAGGACTGGCTCTTGATAACAATAATATAATTTTGGTTTTTATATTTTTGTTTGAAAGTATTTTTAATCAAGGAATATTTTCTGTCATTCTTTATATCAGTTGTTTAGGGCTTGCAGCTCTGAATGTATCTCAAATCAAAACACCAAAACTTTCTGGAAATCCAATCAATGTTTATATTCTTGCTATTTATACGCTTGGAATAACTGGTATCTATGGCTGGAAACTTTTATAGAAAGTAATGAAATTAATACATCACAGTAACGAAGATCGCTTTGATCTAAGGGTTAAATAGTATAATGATTATATATACGGTAGGCACATTTGATTTGTTGCATGTAGGCCACCTTGCACTACTAGAATACTGCGGCACATTAGGCGATGTTGTGGCGGTTGGTGTTGCTTCCGATCGTGTGGTGAATTCTTACAAACCTAATGTCCCTGTTATTCCCCTCGATCAGCGAAAGGAAATGCTTAAAGCTTTACGCTGCGTTGATATTGTACGTCCCTATCATGAGCTTGAATATGTGTCTGGTTGCAAGGAATTGAATGTAGATATTTTTGTGGTTGGAGAAGATTGGGGGAATAAATCTCATAATATTGAAGTGGAAGCTTATTTAAAATCTGAAGGGAAAAAGGTTATTAAAGTGCTTTATAACTCCCGAACATCATCTACTAGGATAAAGCAAAATGTCATTGCTCAACCCCATGTAAGAAGCTATATAGAGCAAGCTGTTGCATAAAATTAAACGAATTCTGCAGCAGCTGATCCTGATGCCCAGGCCCATTGAAAATTGAACCCACCTAGATGGCCGGTCACATCGATTGCTTCACCGATAAAATATAAATTATCTTTTTTATTGGCTTGCATGGTTTTAGAAGATAGCTCATCGCAGTTTATACCGCCTAAGGTTACCTCGGCTGTACGATAGCCTTCGGTGTTATTGGGCTTTAATTTCCAAGTATGGAAATGGTCTGATATTTCTTGTAATTGCTGATTTGAAAATTGATTTATCTGTTTGTTGTTATAATCGTTATCTGTAAACCATAGTTGAGTAAGCGTTTGTGCAATATTCTTTGTCATATGTTCGGTTAGCAGTGTTTTTAATTCCGCTTTAGGTCGTTGTGATTTTCTGTCTTTAAGATATTCATATAAATCAATATTAGGTAACAAGTTGATGGTGAGTTCATCACCTTGGTTCCAATAGGACGAAATCTGCAGCATAGCCGGGCCGCTCAGACCTCGGTGCGTGAATAACAAGTTCTCATTAAAGCTCATGGAATTACAAGTTACGGTAACCTCCATTGAGCTACCACTAAGTTGGGATAAAATATCTAGAATAGGTTGGTTTAATGTAAAAGGAACTAGTCCTGCACGAGTAGGAAGTACTTCTAATTCAAATTGTTTCGCAACTTGATACGCAAAACCAGTAGCGCCCATTTTTGGAATAGATAATCCGCCGGTGGCTATGACTAGCGATTGGCAAGTGGTAACACCTAGTGATGTTTCAATATTGAAGCCGTTCTCTAGCGGTTTGATTTGTTCAATTGAACAATGAGTGCGAATGTTAACACCTGCTTGGCTGCATTCTTTTAATAGCATCTCTAGAATGTCTTTAGATTTATTGTCACAAAAAAGTTGCCCCAATGTTTTTTCGTGATAGAGGATATTGTGCTTACGTACTAGCTCGATGAAGTCATAGGGGGTGTAACGCGAGAGCGCAGACTTGCAAAAGTTTTTATTATTAGAAAGGAAATTATCAGGTTCGCAGTATATGTTGGTGAAATTACAACGGCCTCCACCTGACATGAGAATTTTTTTACCCACTTTGTTTGCATGATCTAAAACCAATACACTCTTTCCACGTTGTCCTGCACGAAAAGCACACATCAGTCCAGCTGCCCCTGCGCCGATAATGAGTACGTCAGTATTCTCAGATAATGGAGTGATGGATGAGTCAGGCATGAGTTTAGATAAAATTGAAGATGCTATATTTCAGCAAGATAAAGTGAGCCACGCTGTAGCAATTTCAATAATAATGTTAGGTTTTTATCTGTTTGAGTAATGTCTTGCTTGCTAAATTTAATATTAGCGCAGAGTGTTTCTATTAATGGGTTTAGGTTGCTAGCTTTGTCAAAGTTTTCTCCATCGACAAATAAAATAAAATTATTATCATTCGCTTTAAAGGCGAAGCGGGAGCTTTCATTTCTGAAAATATATTTTCCTGAATCTAGATGCATTTTTAAGTCACCTAATGTGCATGTTTTTTCTGATTCTTGTGTAAATGCATCGCTCTCTTGTGAGTATTTTGGAGAAGTAATGTAACGTCCAAACCAATTACTAATCGATTCTTTATCTTCAGTATATTTTTGAAGAATACGTTGTATTTTTTCTATTGTTTGTGAACTGATCTCACCTGTGTTTTTTTGCGCGAGCAGATCAGGATCTTCATAGCGCATAGCTTCGCTAAGGTTTTCTCCAATAAAATCGGTGTATTCGCGTAAAATTTCACTATGCGAGGGAGCCCGAAAGCCCACTGAGCAAGTAATGCAACCATTCCCTTCGGCAATGCCATTGTGTGCAAAGCCGGCTGGCACATATAGAATATCTCCAGGTTCCAGTACCCAGGATTCAGTCGCACTAAAGTCACTTAAAATAGAAACGGGCAGGTTTTCAAGTAGCGGTGCATCTTCATTATAGATGCCGCCAATTTCCCATTTTCGTTTGCCACTTGTTTGCACCAGGAAAACATCGTAGTTATCGTAATGTGGGCCTACACCACCGCCATCACAAGCATAGCTGATCATCAGATCATCGATTCGCCAACGTGGGATAAAGGTAAATTGCTCCAAAAATTTAGCCGCTTCAGGGTTCCAATGGTCAACAGCTTGTACCAATAGGGTCCAATTAGAATCTGGCAGGGTTGAAAAATCACTTTCTTTGAATGGACCGTGTTTAAGTTCCCAGTCTTTTTCGGATTGATGTTGAATAACGATGCGTGATTCAATTTCTTCTTCGCATGCTAACCCTGCAAGAACCTCTGCGCTAACCGGGGAGCTTACATTGGGCAATGCATTACGAATTAATAATGGCTTTTTCTGCCAATATTCTGCTAGAAATTGATCGCATGGCATTTCACCTAATGGCATTGGATTCATCGTTTAGCTCAATTATTAATTTTGTTTTTATCTTTTAGCATCACAATATGTGGAATATCGTCTTCAAGATAGCGGTCTGATGTTTTTATGAATCCAAATTTCTCATAAAATTCTTGTAAATATTCTTGAGCACTTATTTTGATATTGTGTTCAGGCCAGGCTTTATTGGTTTCATCAAGGCATTTTGTTATAAGCATTGAACCAATGCCTTGCTGGCGCGAAGATGAATCAACCGCGAACCTTCCAATGCTTGTTTCTGGATAACTTAAACCTGGTGGCAGTAGTCGTGCATAAGCAATCAATTTCTCATTGTCATATCCGCTAAGGTGTAGCGTTTCATTGTGCCGGTCTTTTTCATCCAGTTCAGGGTAGGGGCATTTCTGCTCTACAACAAAAATATCTACTCTAAGTTTAATAATTTCATATAGTGTATTGTTATCAAGTTGCTGAAAATAATCACATTGCCATTGAAGTTCTTTCATCAGGTTAAGTTTATTTGTTTTATGTTGGCTATGAATCTAAATTAAAGTATAAACATAAAAAAACCCGCTTAGGCATACGCGCTAAGCGGGTTTGGTAAGCAAAATATTTTTAATTACTTATTTTTTGCTTCGGCGCGCTCTTTAGCTTGCTTAATGACTACTTCAGCAACGTTCTTAGGACATGGCAAGTAGTGAGAGAACTCCATTGAGAACTGTCCACGGCCTGATGTCATGGTACGTAAGTCACCAATATAACCAAACATTTCAGATAAAGGTACGTCAGCTTTAACGCGGGTACCTGTAACGCCAGCATCTTGAGATCTGATCATTCCGCGGCGTCGGTTTAAATCACCAATTACATCACCTACGTGATCTTCTGGTGTGAAAACATCAACCTTCATAACAGGCTCTAATAGTTGCGGGCCTGCCTTTGGTATTGATTGTCTGTAACCTGCTTTAGCTGCAAGTTCAAACGCAATGGCTGATGAATCCACTGCGTGGAAGGCGCCATCTACTAACGTTACTTTTACATCAAGACATGGGTAACCCGCTAAGATGCCGGTGTCCATCATCATTTGAAAGCCTTTTTGAACTGCAGGCCAGAATTCGCGAGGCACATTGCCACCCGTAACTTTAGATTCAAATGAATAACCTGTGCCAGCTTCTGCAGGCTCAATTATGTAATCGATTTTACCAAATTGACCTGAACCACCAGATTGTTTCTTATGTGTATAAGAATCTTCAACTCTTAGGGTAATAGTTTCGCGATAAGCTACTTGTGGCGCACCGGCTACTACTTCAACGCCATGTGTGCGTTTAAGAATATCAATCTTAATGTCCAAATGGAGTTCACCCATTCCTTTAAGAATAGTCTCGCCACTGTCTTCGTCAGTAGACACATGGAATGAAGGATCTTCAGCAATCATTTTGCCTAGTGCGACACCCATTTTTTCAGACGCAGCTTTATCTTTAGGAGAGATCGCCATTGAAATAACTGGGTCAGGGAACACCATTGGTTCTAAGGTCGCAGGATGATTTGGATCACATAAAGTGTGTCCAGTTTGCACATTCTTCATACCTAACACAGCAACAATGTCACCAGCTTGTGCAGATTCTAGTTCTTCACGTGAATCGGCATGCATTTCCACAATTCGGCCGATACGTTCAGTTTTACCGGTAAAGCTATTCATTACCGTCGTGCCTTTATCTAACTTGCCAGAATAAATTCGAATAAAGGTTAGGGCACCATAACGGTCATCCATAATTTTGAAAGCTAATGCACGTAGCGGCTTGTCTACATCAACTATTGCAAATTCACCTGTTTCATTACCTTCTAAGTCTACTTCCGGTTGCGGTGGTACTTCTGTAGGACTCGGTAAATAATCGACAACAGCATTCAATACTAATTGAACACCTTTGTTCTTAAACGCAGAACCGCAGTATGTAGGGAAGAAATCAAGTGCGATAGTACCTTTGCGAATACATGCTTTAAGTGTTTCATTACTTGGCTCTTCACCGTCCAAGTATTTCTCCATCGCTTCGTCATCTTGTTCGAGCGCGATTTCAACCATCTCTTCACGAAACTGCTCAACTTTGTCTACCATGTCAGCAGGTACGTCTTCTTCTCTATAATTCATTGGGTCGTCGGAGCCGTCCCAAATCCATGCTTTGCGGGTCAATAAATCAACCACGCCAACAAAGTCGTCTTCGGTGCCAATAGGCAAGGTCATTACCAATGGGTTTGCACCTAATACTTTTCTAATCTGATTTACTACTCTATAAAAATCAGCGCCTAGACGATCCAGTTTATTAACAAAAATAATACGCGCTACAGCAGATTCGTTTGCATAGCGCCAGTTGGTTTCAGACTGAGGCTCAACACCGCCTGATCCGCAGAATACGCCAATGCCGCCATCTAGGACTTTAAGTGAGCGGTAAACTTCAATGGTGAAATCTACGTGTCCCGGGGTGTCGATAATATTTAAGCGATGGTCTTTCCAAAAGGTGCTGGTAGCAGCTGATTGAATGGTAATGCCGCGCTCACGTTCTTGATCCATGAAGTCAGTGGTAGCTTCACCATCATGTACTTCGCCGATTTTATGAATTTTTCCAGTAAGGCTAAGGATGCGCTCTGATGTTGTGGTTTTACCCGCATCCACGTGTGCGAAGATGCCAATGTTTCTGTACTTAGATAGATCGCTCATTACCTTTACCTTTGTGTAATATATTCAATAAGTTCTGGGTATAATTTGAAGTACTTAATAGGGCCGCAAGTCTACTTGATTGTGCTAATCAAGACAGCCTAAATAGCTTCCATATGTCAATAAAATGCTTCGAATACCGGGAAAGCGCCGGATTCTGGCCTATATAAGAGGTTGCTTCAATAGTGCCTAGGGGGTAAGTGGATCATGCTCGTGATTAATGAATTGATCTAATGAACCACGTCACAATAAGTCCTGCCTAAATTTCATTTTCACTATCCTGCCCATGCATAGCTATGGATGCTAGAGCTACTATCGTGCGACTAATTAAGGGTTTGGGCGCGATCTACCACTGGTGAGTGATTTGTTAGCCAATCGAGTGCTTCATGTGTATCTGGAAAGCCTGTTTGAACTACGGTTTCCGAATAGACTTCAGTAAAAACGTTTGTCGAAGAAATATGATCAAAAGTTTGTATCATTGAGATCGCACTTGCATTTTTCTCATGCGTGCAGCATTTTAAATATTCACGTATTACGTCGCTGAGTCTCATACCGTTTTCTTCAAATAGTCTTTTGTCTGCGATAAGAAAATATGCAGCCCCTCCCCAATATAGCCTTAAATAATTATTTACACTGCGAGGTGTCTTGCTTAGCTCTACAATAGAAACATCATCATGCTGTTTAGAATCTTTGCTATTCTCAAAATGCTCTTGTAGCTTTTCAGTTACCTGAGGCCAGCTCATAGTTTCATTTGCATACATAATTTGGTATTGGAGATAACTGGCTAAGCCTTCACTAAACCACCTGTTTTTATTACCGAGGTAAGGAAACATTAAGTGAGCTAGTTCATGTGAGGCAGTCCAATCTTTGTTAAACGTTTCGCGCGTGTGATCTATATCTACACGAAAGTGAACTTCGAGGTTTTTTGATTTATCTATATGGGCTATCGGTACAGGAATGTCACATGACCCTGCATGGTGAAAATACACATTGTAGCTAAAGGGAAGTGGGCCAAATAAGGATATTAAACCTTGTTCTGATTGCTTGATCCATGTGATTAATTTATTTTGTTGTTGTGGGGTAAAAGTATCCTCCCAATTCCAAATTGGACCGAACGACGTAGCGCCTGCCCAACTAGGAGTGACCAAACTCTGGCTAACAAGAAGGATTGAAAATAAAAAAGGTAAACGGTTCATCGCATATTAATGGACCAAGATAATGTTCAAAAAATTACAAAAATATACGCAAAGAGAGGAGCGGTTTGATTTGTAAAAAAGTTGCTATGAACGAGCTTGAAGGACCCGTTCAAATGCAATTCTATAGCTTACTGAAGGCTACAGTATTTGAATGAAATGCAAAAAAGTCAGAAATTGTCGTTGCAGATAAAGATATATACCGATTTGTTCTAGTCTAATTACAACGCTTTATGCCAATTTTACTTGCAACGCACAGAATTTAAATTCGGGAATTTTTCCAAATGGATCCAGTGCCTCATTGGTGAGTAGGTTCGCGGCTGCTTCTCTATAACAGAAAGGCATGAATACTTGACCAGGGCTTACGCCATCGTCAGCCCGAGCAAAACATTCAATTTCACCACGTCTGGATGAAAGTTTAACTCTGCCGCCCACTTCAACACCAAGCTTCTCTAAATCAGCAGGGCTTATGCTTGCAACCGGTACCGGTTCAATAGCATCTAGCATGCTTGCACGTCGCGTCATGGCTCCGGTGTGCCAATGCTCTAATTGACGGCCCGTAACCAGTACAAACGGATATTCTTCGTCCGGTAATTCATCTGCATTTGTAAAGTCAGCTGGAACAAACTTGCCTCGACCATTTTCAGTGGGGAAGTCGTCGGTGAAAATTACGCTTTGGCCTGGATCGTTTTCTTCTTCACATGGATAGGTGATGGAATGTTGTTCTTCTAATCTGTCCCATGTCATGCCTTTTATGCTGTCCATACCTTGGCGCATTTCATCAAACACATCAGCAGGGTAATGGTATTTCCATGTGAGTCCCATACGATTGGCAATTTCTTGGATGATCCATAGATCTTGTTTGGCTTCACCAGGTGGCATTAATGCCTGTCGACCAAGTTGTACACGTCGGTCTGTATTGGTAAATGTGCCGGTTTTTTCTGGAAAAGCTGAAGCCGGTAAAATGACGTCTGCAAACCAAGCGGTTTCAGTCATGAATATTTCTTGCACCACAAAATGCTTTAGCGAGGCTAATGCTTTGCGCGCATGATTTAGATTCGGATCCGACATGGCTGGGTTTTCGCCCATTACATACATACCGTGTAAATTTCCATCAGAAATGGCATGCATGATTTCAACAACAGTCAAACCTGGATTGCTATCTAGTTCAGTATCCCAAAGTTTTTCGAAACGCGAATGGGCTTCAGGATTATCTACGGGTTGATAATCAGGGAATACCATTGGAATCAATCCTACATCAGATGCGCCTTGTACATTGTTTTGACCACGTAGTGGATGCAGACCTGTTCCTGGCTTACCAATTTGACCCGTCATCATGGAAAGTGCAATCAAACAACGTGCGTTATCAGTTCCATGTATGTGCTGAGATATGCCCATGCCCCAGAAAATGATAGAAGCATTAGAGCTAGCATACACTTTTGCAACTTCATGAAGTGTTTCAGCCGGGATGCCACAAATCTTTTCTACACTCTCAGGAGTGTATTTAAGAATGTGTTTTGCAAACTCAGCAAAATTTTCTGTGCGATCTTTAATAAAATCTTTATCAAGCAAGTTTTGTTTGATGATCGAATTCATTATGCCGTTTAACATGGCAACATCAGTGTCGGGCTTAAACTGTAAGAAGTGATCTGCATGACGAGCTATATCATGACGTCGTGGGTCCATTACAATTAACTTAGCTCCATTGCGTTTAGCATTTTTGATGAAAGTCGCAGCAACGGGGTGGTTTTCAGTGGTATTGGAACCAATAATCACAATTACATCGGCTTTCTTTACGTCTTCAACAGGATTTGAAACTGCGCCTGATCCGAGGCCTTCTAATAAAGCAACCACTGATGATGCGTGACATAAACGCGTGCAGTGATCAACGTTGTTAGTTTTAAAGCCAGTACGAATTAGTTTTTGGAATAAGTAAGCTTCTTCGTTAGAACCTTTCGCTGAACCAAAGCCGGCTAATGCATTAGGCCCATTCTCATCACGAATATCTACTAAACCTTTTGCTGCAAAGTCTAAGGCTTCTTCCCAAGAGGCTTTGCGGAAATACTTGTCAATATCTTTAAAAGTTAATGACTCAATATTTGTGATTTTTTCAACACCGGGTTTGCGTATTAAAGGCGTAGTGAGACGGCCATCGTGATGAACATAATCGAAGCCATATCGGCCCTTAACGCATAAACGGCTCTTGTTTGCAGGTCCGTCGCGTCCTTCTACATAAATAATATTTTCATCTTTAATGTTGTATGTAAGCAGGCATCCCACTCCACAATAAGGGCAGGTTGATTCAACTTTGCGATCCGGTTTTTGTAAGCCGAGTTCATTTGAAGGCATCAAGGCGCCAGTAGGGCAGGCTTGAACGCACTCGCCACAACCAACACAGGTGCTATCACCCATAGGATCTTGGATATCAAAAACAATTTCTGAATGAGAGCCACGATTTGCATAGCCAATTACATCATTATTTTGTTCTTCGCGGCAGGCTCGAACGCAACGTGTGCATTGAATGCATGCATCTAAATTAACAGCGATAGCAGGATGCGATAAATCTTGTTCCGGATTATTTCTTGATTCAAAACGTGGTAAACCCACTTCTAATTTTTGAGACCATTGGTCGAGTTCACTGTTTAAGGTGTACTCTTTCTCAGCCATATCCGACTGCAATAATTCCAGCACCATTTTTTGTGAATGTGTAGAGCGGTCATTGTCTGTATGCACCACCATGCCTTCTGTTGGTGTACGTACACAAGAAGGTTGTAATACGCGTTCGCCTTCAATTTCAACGACGCATGCACGACAGTTCCCGTCAGCACGCATGCTTGGTGTGTAACATAAATGCGGAATATCTACACCATGACGTCGAGCAGCTTCTAGGATAGATTCGTCTTCATAGGCCTTTATCGTTTCACCGTTAAGTGAAAAGGCTATGGTTTTAAAATCCTGCAAATGTTCTGGGTTAGCGGCCATTAAAGTTGCTCCAACATTCCTTTGTTTATTCTAGTCTAATTCGTTAGGGAAATAGTTTATTACAGATGTCATCGGGTTCGATGCAGCCTGACCTAAACCACAAATCGATGCATCATTCATGGTTTGTGAAAGTTCTTGCATTAATGGCTGATCCCATTTTGGTTTCTCCATTAACATTGCTGCTTTTGATGTACCGACACGACAAGGTGTGCACTTTCCGCAAGACTCATGTGCAAAGAAGTTCATTGCATTGCGTGCAAGGTCTCGTGCTTTGTCTTTGTCTGAGAAAACAATGATTGCGGCTGAGCCAATGAAACAACCGTGTTCATTTAACGTATCGAAGTCTAGTGGGATATCACCCATTGAGGCAGGTAAAATTCCGCCCGAAGCGCCGCCTGGGAAATAACCATAAAACTCATGGTCATCCAACATTCCACCGCAATGTTCTTCAATTAATTCTTTAATAGTAATGCCTGCGTCAGTGATATGAACGCCTGGTTTTTTAACGCGACCACTTACAGAAAATGAACGCATACCATTTCTACCGTTACGCCCTTGTTCAGAAAACCAAGGCGCACCTTTTTCAAGAATGTCACGCACCCAAAATAAAGTTTCTAGATTATGTTCAAGAGTAGGGCGTCCAAACACACCAACTTGAGCAACAAAAGGAGGGCGTAAACGTGGCATGCCGCGTTTGCCTTCTATTGATTCAATCATCGCTGATTCTTCGCCACATATATATGCACCAGCACCTCGACGTAATTCAATGTGTGGAAGCTGACATGGTGGATCTTTCTTTAGCTCATCTAATTCATGTAACAACATTGTGTAACAATTTGCGTATTCGTCACGCAAATAAATATAGACGCTATCAATGCCAACCACTTGCGATGCTATTAAGGCGCCTTCAATGAAACGATGAGGGTCTTTTTCTAGGAAGTAACGATCTTTGAATGTTCCTGGTTCGCCTTCATCAATGTTAACGGCTAATATTCGCGGACCATCTTGCTTGCTAACAATGTCCCATTTTTGCCCTGCAGGGAAACCTGCTCCACCCAAGCCGCGTAAGCCTGAGTCTTTCATTATTTCTATAATTTTTTCTGGCCCATTGGTGGTGTCAAACATGCGTTTAACTAATTGGTACCCACCGCTATTAACATAGCTGTTATAAGTTATGTAATTTGTTGTTGGTGAATCAATGTCATTTGCTTCAACGGCTTGATTAACCGTTTCTAAAGTGGCGTGATCAATTGGCTTCTGACCTACAACTGCAATAGGAGCTGTATCGCATCGACCTACGCAAGGAACGCGTTGAATGCGAACTTTGTCGCCATGATATTTTGTGAGTTCATTGACTAATGTTTCAGCGTTATTCATTTCGCAACTGATAGAATCACAAACACGCACGGTTAACTCAGGCGGGGTTTGTTCACCTTCTTTAATTACATCAAAGTGATGGTAGAAGGTGGCTACTTCATATACTTCAGTAGTGGCTAAGTCCATTGAGCTAGCAAGTGCTGTGATATGTGCAGCAGAGATATGACCAAACTCATCTTGAATTAAGTGCAAATATTCAATCAATAAATCACGTCTGACGGGAAGAGCAGAAATTAAATCATGAACTTGTTGTAACGCTGCAGGGTCTACGCGTCGGCCGCGTTTTTCACCCTTCATTTTATTGCGTTTGCGTGAAACAGCTTTATCCATTGGCTTCAAAAAATCCCTAATAATCGAATTTGTATAGGTACAGGTAAATATAGACTACGGTTAGCGTATAAAATAGCGTATATATCGAATGTTAATCAAATGCTTATAATTTTTATCCAATCCAAATCAACATTTCGCCTTGCCCGCCAACAGTGGTATCACCTATATAGCGTTGTACACGGCGGCGCATTGGGTGGAGTGATTGGAAAGTGCTTTTATACTGTCTTAAATCATCTAACAGTAATGTTAAGTAACCTAAGTTATGGCGTCCACAATCATGAAATCCTGTAAGCACATCTTTTGGTTTATGGGGCAATAAAATAGTGCCTCTTCTCATGCCAACACCCACTTGTTTGCCAATGGTGCCAAGGTTGGTGATGGTGCCAGCTATCATTCTGCTGGCGCAGTAATTACCTATATTGCCTACTACCATAATGGTGCCGCGTCGTAATAGGTCGCCAGTAAAATTACCACTATTTCCATGTACTAAAATTGTGCCACCCGACATACCTTTTTTATCACCAGCAAAGGCGCCACCTAAATAATCATTTGCGTTGCCCGTTATTTCTATTAAACCTTTAGACATGCCACAACCTGCATAATCTTGTGTATTGCCGTCAACGATTAACTTGCCTCCTGCTAGTTTAGCACCGGAAAAATGACCCACATCACCATTAACGGTAAGCTCAGAATTTTTTGTGAGCGCATGACCAAGGTAATCCATGCTTTGATTCGAATTTTCAAGCACAACAGGTTGATTAGATAGCGAGCCAGATATCTCAAAAACATCGCCAACGTTAGTTTTTTCATTGTCAAATTGAAGCGGCAACTTTTTAGCATCATCACTATTAGTTGATTGATTAATAGCGTGACTCAGCCAGCGCATATCCAGGCGCTGTTTTGAACTGCCTTTATATGTAACGGTTGTATGAGTCATTCATGATCTCTCTGAGATGAAAGTGATGCGGGCCTAAGTCACCGCCATAATTTCCACCAGTAATTTTTTCTATGCCCTGTGATTTGCCTAAATCACAAATTGCTTCCATACCGCGTTGCATGGCCAGCGTTACATCTTCTTTTGTTAATCCATCAATTACAATTTCCATACAGGCTTCAATATTCTTGTCTAATACATTATCTGGACGTCCTTTCAAAGTGGGGCAGAAAGGATGGTTCGTAGATGCATTAAGGAATTTATATTTTGAACCGACTTTTGATCCTGAACGAACACCGCCACCAGGGAAAGGCATAATGATATTGGGTAGCATACCAATTGCGTCAATTGCAGCTTCGCAAGCAAGTAATGCATGTGATATGCCACGGGCAAAGACTAAAAGATTTCCGCCACCAATAGCTTTTTGATAACCCGTGGTTTCAGCGCAGATAAATTCTCCATCCATTACAGGAATGCGCCAATATCTTTTATCGCCAATTTTTTTAGAAGTTTGAAAACCATCACCAAAGTAGCGAATATTTTTGCCTAGTGCGATTTGACCTTCACCTTCCATGCCAGGGAATACAGCAGTAGTCGGGCAGGTTAGTACACATTGACCAATGCGAGTTTGTAACTGTTTTTCTAAAGTTTTCTTGTCGGTTGAAAATAACAATACCGAAATGCCTGGGCGGCCATCTGGTGTTTCATGGTTGCCAATAACTTTTTCTATTCCGGCTTCAACTCCGCAACCAATCACAGAGGTTGCGAATCCAGTCATGGTTTCAGCTGCGTGGCGTGCCCATTTATAGTTAATTGCAGTGATAATTACGCGTGTAGCACGCATGGAAAATGCTTCTGCAAAAGTGTCCTCAATTTCTACGCCATTAATAATCATACTAAACGATTTCTTCTAATTGTTTCCGCTAGCTATTGCTACTTGGATGGATCTCAATTTGATTTCCGATACATTCTATCATTTCATCATTTGAAATCTTGAAGTTATTGAGTGAAATAGTCTGGTAATCATCAAAGTATTTCTTCAGTGGCTTCTCGATAGCACGATCATATTCAGGTTTAACTACATGAGTTACGCCTTGTACGGTTTCGATAATCTTGCCATCTTTCACAATTAATTTTCCGTTTTTGAACACATAGGCTGGTTTGGCAAACATCTGTTCAATATCATCTTGTTTGCGGTAGACCGTAACATTGCCGCTAGCACCTTCACCTAGATGCCCATGATTGCTTAAGCCTAAAATTTTCGCAGGAGCAGCGCGTGTCATGATGGCAATTTCATATAAGGAATATTCGCGATCCATTGCGGCAAGATTAGATGCTTTTTGTGCGTCTTCATTAAGGATTTTAAATACATCGTTTCTGAATGAACGATCCATTAATAATTTAATTAAGTGCGGATAGCTCGTAAATGGCGCGCCATTTGGATGGTCGGTGGTTAGAAAAATACGCCACGGATCGTTAACTTGTAAAAAGATTTCTAAACCGATTGCCCATTGCAATGCATTTACAAAACTTTTATCACGGTACTTAAATGGAATTACGCCACAACCTGCTTCGCATTCAATATCCATTACTGTCCACTTCTTTGGTGATGCATGATCATGACCAAAATATTGCATCATCGTATCGCCAGAAGTGGTAATAGTTTGGCCAAACATTATTTGGCCAACATCTGCGCTTACATTTTTATTTTTGTTTATTGCTTCTGCAATTTCACATGCTGCTGAAGAAAATTTGTAATCACCTTCAGTACCATAACTGTGAAATTGAATATGCGTTAAATGGATAGGTAAGCCATCGGCTGCCGCCATAGTGGCTAATGTTGATGAAAAATTTCCTGGCACACCTAGGTTGCTTGCGTGCACATGCAATGGAAAAGAAATGCCAAGTTCGTGCACCGCTCTGCTTAAGGTTGCAATAATTTCTCTTGGTTTGCTGCCAGTAGGTCCAGCTTCATCAACATCAAGGCGACGTTGATTATATTTAAATGCATGTATACCTCCAGCATTGACCACTTTAATGCCTATGCACTGTGTAGCATTTAATAGCCACGCAACATAATCATTAATCGCGTTTTGTGTAGCACCTTCACGGATCATGTTTAATAAAAAATCGTCGTTACCTAGTAATGCATAACCGCCTTTATCGACCATCGGAGTGTCTGCAAGCTCCATGTGTGCTTGCCGAGCATTAACAGGTAACACTGCAGGTTCAAAGCATGCGGTATAACCCATTTCCGCATAACGATAACCTGCGCTAAAAGTAGAAGGGACTGCATGCCCATTACCAGAACGAAGAATGTCTGAGCCTGGGTGAGGGTGTGAGTGTGCGTCTTCCAACATCATGGTGCGCGCGATGTTTACCTTGCCGCCGCCAATATGTGTATGTAAATCAATTGCACCTGCCATAACAATGCAATTACTTAGATCATAGGTTTGATCTAACTTTTCATTATCCGTTAAATTCTTTTTTAACTTCCCATCTACTATATAAAGATCTTTCTTCTCGCCGTCGACTTGATGTACGGGATCGTAGACTTCGCCACCTGTTAGTTTTATTGCCATATTACTAAAGTAGCTCGATTAGTTTGTTTAACAAATCGCTTGCAGCTGGAAGTTTGCTATCACGAATTTTATGTAAAGGTAGTGTTGCAACATTATCGGTTCGGCATGCAAGGCCTCGATGATCAATTCCTGGCACTCCTACTGGTAAGTAAACTTCAGCAGATTCACATTTCATGTTGGGGTGACCCAGCACGATAGTAGGAATTTCATGTTTTGGTGGAACGTCATTCGAGTTATAGGTGGCAATCCAAAGTAAGCAATCAGCTTCTTGGTTTTGCAACATGGTCGTACCATCGTAAAGTACTGGATTGTGTATTGGTGATTCCTGAGAGAACGATACTGGTAGCGGCACGCCAGTCTGCCAAGTTGCTACTTGGCTTGCGGTGATTTCACCTTTTGAGCCACCTAAAGGCAAACCCACGCAACGAATATTCTTCATTAATGTTTTGATCGACTCAGTCAGAGCTTGCACAGTATGTTCAGCTGATTCCTGGTTGAAGTCTCCAACACTCCAAATAAGAGTGGTGTACTGGCTTTTTGAAATAGTGTCGAGAATACTAAACAGCTGTTTAGTGTCCTTGTCATGTTCAGGATCAGATTCTGAGTTGTGCTCTAAAAAATATTCTTTAGGCCTAGTAACCACTTCTTGAAATCGGTACACAAGTGACTCAAGTAATGGATAGTTTAAATAGATATGTGAAATATTATTCTCAGTCTTGCATCGTGTTGTGCCATCACTAGAAACATCAAGAATAAATATTTTTTTCTGGTTAGAATTTTCAGTGCCAAGGGTTTTCTCGGGAGTTAAAATTCTTTCCATCAAACGTGGAAATCTTGCGGGAACGCCTGAGCCAAAAATTACAACACAATCAGCACGGTTGCGTACTTCAGCTAAAGTAGTTCTAACTTCGCCAATGCGTTGCATAACAGCGGTGCCTTTACGTATTGAGCGTCCATTGAGATGATCAATTACACCACCCAACTTCTCGGTTAGCGCTACAGCTTCTCGACAAGCTTGCACATCGGCAACCAGTCCACTTATTAATGGCAATTTTGCTGCGCATAATAATTCTGCTGCTTTTTTTAGCGCTTGTTCTTCTGAAACAGGCTTGCCAGAAATTAACGGTGTTGGTAGCGAATTTGCATCTATCGATGCGTCATTAAACGCTTTTAAGCAGGGATGCGTAGGATCGGTTAACTGCACAGTTAAATCGGTCACTTCTACTGACAGATCATCACATAGTAATCCGCAGTGCGGACAAGTAATATTTTCAAATTGCATGACTAGTTATATTGGGCGAGCCTAACAGATGAACAGTGTGATCGGGGACGGCACTTAAACAGATAGTGAAGTGCTAGGTGTGACTGTTCGCATTTACTTCATAAAACCACTATTAAAATGTACCGTATAGAGAATATATCGTCTGTATCTCGAATTCGACAGATTGTAGTGGATAAACTAATGAATACCATTCAATTTAGCCACACTTTATACTTTTAAACACCAGTATAGGAGTCAAAATAATGTCTAAATGGCGTGAAATTAAACCTGAACAAACGTACTCAGAAGAACAGATTACTCAGCGTTTAGCTGAAGACTTGCCAGAATGGATTTATGAAAATGGCTGGATTCGGCGCAAGTACAAAACACACAGCTGGAAGGGTACATTGATGGTGGTGAATACCATTGGGCATTTGGCTGAAGTAGCCTGGCATCACCCCGACTTAACCGTTTCTTATGCTTTTGTTATCTGTAAATTGATGAATCATGCAGCCAAGGGTGTGACTAACAAGGATTTTGAATTGGCGAAGAAAATTGAAGAAGTGATTTTATGGCAACCTCGCCAGGAAGAAAATGACCTTGAAGGAACACCTAAAGATCAGCGGTTTGCATACCTGCAATACTGAGAGATGAAATAGGCATTGATTTGATCTGTATGTTCTTAATATTTTACTTTAAGTAGTATTATTAAGTATCTATTTTATCAAGTAGTTTCTTTATTGAATTTGTAATGGCTTCGGGGGGTAAGCCATAGGGAATGATATTGGTAACTTCACCAACTGTATTAATAATATAGAGGTTGGAGGTGTGGTCTACCGTATATTGACCAATTGCCACATCGCCTTCGTAGGAATAGAAACCTTGGAATTGTTTTACTACTTTATCTATCTCTTCAGATGACCCTGTTAAACCAATGAAATTATTACTAAAATATTTCAAATAGTTATTCAGAATTTCAGGTTTGTCGCGCTTGGGGTCAACCGTAACAAAGATCGGCTGCACCTGTTTTGCCCGTTCGCCGAGTTGCGTGAGAACGGTCTGCACCGTGCTCAATGTATTGGGGCATACATCTGGGCAATGGGTAAAACCAAAAAACAATATCACAACCTTGCCGCGTGCTTCGGTAGATGAATAAGGCTGATTTAGTTGCGAGGTCAACTCAAAATTACCGCCAATGCGGTTTTCATCACTCCAAGCAAGAGCAGGTATTAAACATATGAATAAAATAGTTATTCGTAGCAGAGAAGATTTAAACATTTTAAGTAATAGTTGTAATACTTAGCTAAAGCGTCGTAATTGTTACGTAATAAGAGTTAGAGAACTTGCTATCCTAGCAGTTCCCTGATTTATGCATTAAAAAGCATAATTTTAATAATAATAACAGTAACTTACCTCTTGCTAGTGAATATAATTGATATGCTTATTAAAACGATCGATTTTGTCTAGTTTTATGTCTAATAAATTTAGTAGCGCTTTAATTTTTCAGTAATTAAGTAATGATATATCTTTGAATGGGCTATCAAGATGCGTCATAATGTCGCAACAGATTTCTAACTGACTTGGATCATTACTTTTAATGAGCCGAAGTACTAGTATGCTTCAAGTCTTAAGAAGAATTTAAACAACCGTTCTGGTTTAATATAATACGAGATGGAGTCATAAGATTATGAAGAAAAAGGCATTATCAAAAGCCAAATGGATGAAGAGCATCATCACATTCACATGTGTATTGTTTGTTTCTGCAATTGGTTTTCAATCTACCGCAATGGCAGATGAGACATGCATGTCTCCTTATATGGCGAAAATTGTAGGCCAGGAAGACTATGTATATGTTTGGACTTTAGGTGTTGAAGGAATGGGTGACGGGCAAGATAAGCTTGTTACACTTTCTGTTAATCCTGAAACTGACACATACGGGAAAGTGGTAAACGTTTTATCAGTAGGTGGTCGTAATGAAGCGCATCACTCTGGTTTAACCGATGACCGTCGTTACCTTTTTGCTGGTGGATTAGACAGCAACAAGATCTTTATCTTTGACGTTGCCACAAACCCTGGTAAACCAACTCTTCATAAAGTAATTACTGACTTTGTTGAAAAGACAGGTGGCATGGTAGGCCCTCACACTATGTATGCATTACCAGGTCGTATTATGGTTACTGCATTATCAAATAACGTTGACCACGGTGGTCGTACCGGTATGGCTGAATTCACTAACGAAGGTGATTTCATTGCAGCACACTGGAACCCAACTGATGAAGACCTTCGTGGTGCAGAAAAAGTAGGTGGCGCTGCTGACGGGTATGGTTATGACATACGCGCATTACCACGACGCAACGTAATGCTTACTTCTTCATTCACTGGTTGGTCAAACTACATGATGGACTTCGGTCAAATGTTAGGTGACCCAGAAGCGATGAAGCGTTTTGGTAACACTGTTGTAGTTTGGGACTTGCACACTCGTAAGCCTAAGAAAGTATTTGAAGTACCTGGTGCGCCATTAGAAATTCGTTGCGCATGGGGTGCGACTAATAACTATTGCTTCACTACTACTGCATTAACTTCAAAGATTTGGTTAATTTATGAAGATGAAGCAGGGGAATGGCAAGCAAAAGACGTGGGTGATATAGGCGATCCTTCAAAAGTACCATTACCTGTAGATATTTCTATCACTGCAGACGACCAAGGCCTATGGGTGCAAACTTTTTTGGACGGCAAAACTCGGTTCTTTGATATTTCAGATCCACACGCCCCTAAGCAAACCTATGAGCACCAAATTGGTGAGCAAGTGAATATGATTTCACAAAGCTGGGACGGTAAGCGTGCTTACTTCACTTCTTCTTTGCTAGGTAGCTGGGATAAAACAGGTGAAGCAGATGAGCAATATTTCAAACTATTCACATGGAATGGTAAGAAGCTTTCTCATGAGTTCACTGTAGACTTTTATGAGTTAAAGTTAGGTCGTGCGCATCAAATGCGTTTCGGTGCTTACTCACTTTACTCGCAAAAGCCGAACTCTAGCGACACAATGTTGTCTCAAGTTAAGTAAGGGCTGCAAAAGTTACATTGATGTAACTTAGCAAGCTAAGTTCGAAACAAGGCCGCCCTCGAGGCGGCCTTGTTGTTTCTGCGTAATTATATATAAAGAGAATTTTCATAGATGAAAGTTTTAATTACATTGTTCTTGCCGCTGTTCGTAATAGCAGGATGTGAACGCAAAGATGATGATGCGCCAATACCGGGATCACATGCCGCGGTTGCTGAAGCGGAAGTTCGTGTGATGGCTGATGGCTGGACACCTAATTTACCATTTGAGTTGCCTGATCCAGGAACCTATACCTTAACCACTATTAATACTGCAGGTGGTGGTACTGTAATAGATACAGATGGGAAAGAAATTGAGCTAGATAGTTTGCTTGGCGATAAAATTGTACTGCTTACTTTTATATATAGTAGTTGTACAGACCTGAATGGTTGTCCACTTGCTACAGCAGTTTTTTATAAGGTTAAAGAACGGTTTAAAGACAAACCAAGGCTGGCTGATAAAATAAGGCTGATAAGCATCAGTTTTGATCCAGAACATGATACGCCTGAGATCATGAAACTCTATGGAGCAGGGTTTGAGGGTGGAGAGCCAGAGTGGATGTTTTTAACTTCTGCATCGGAAGAAGCTTTAAGGCCTATAACTGAACAATATGGACAGATGGTAATTAAAGCTTATGATGAGAACGGTGAGTATACGGGCTCCATGGCGCATGTATTGCGAGCATTTCTTATCGATCGCTCGAAAAATATTCGTCAAGAATATAGTGTGTCGTTTTTGCATGATCAACTAGTGAGTACAGATATTAAAACACTGTTGATAGAAGATGGAATAATAGGTGAGGACGCTATTCAATAATGAAATTCAGCCAACGACACATAGCTTATGTTATTAATGCCGTAATTCTAATTGGTATTGTTGGCTTGATTGTAATCTCTGAATTACATAGTTCAACGGAGACTGAAAAGAGTGCTGGAGATAGTAAACATTTTTACGGTCCTGGTGATAATAAACAGGGCTATGATTCAATAAATTACAAAACTAATGCGCTTGATTTGCAAAAGCGTATTGGTAAACAAACTAATCTATTAAAATTTGTAAGTAATCCTCCGTTAGGTCTGCCTGCAGTACCTGTGCCTGCTGATAATCCAGTAACTGAAGAAAAAATTTCTTTAGGAAGAAGATTATTTTTTGATAGACGTTTGTCTATTAATGACACTTTCTCGTGTGCCATTTGCCATATTCCTGAGCAAGGCTTCACGAATAATGAAATACAAACTGCAGTTGGTGTAGAAGGGCGTTCTGGTAAACGTAATGCACCTATGATTTATAACGTCGCATACTTAGAATTAATTTTTCATGATGGACGTGAGTCGACATTAGAACAACAAGTCTGGGCGCCTTTCTTGGCGCGTAATGAAATGGCTAATCCATCTATTGGTTATGTGATTAATAAAATTAAAGCCATTCCAGATTATAAAGGTTTATTCGAAAAAGCCTTTAATGGTCGCGGGCCTACGATGGAAACCGTGGGCATGGCATTATCGAGTTATCAGCGCACATTGAATTCAGCAGATTCGCCATTTGATCGTTGGCACTTTGGTAAGCAAGGAGATGCTGTAAATGATCAAGTAAAACGAGGATTTGAATTATTTAATGGCAAAGCATCTTGCAGCGCTTGTCATTTAGTTCATGAAGATTATGCCTTGTTTGCCGATAATCAATTTCACAATACTGGTTTAGGTTATCGGGCATCCATGGGTATCGCGACTAAAACTACACGCGTGCAACTTGCCCCAGGTGTATATGCAGATCTAGATAATGAAGTGATCAAAAGCGTTTCCAGACCAAAAGCAAATGATGTGGGTCGTTATGAGGTAACTGAGAACCCAGATGACCGATGGAAATTCCGTACACCTACACTAAGAAATGTTTCCTTAACCGCGCCTTATATGCACGATGGTTCTTTGCATACACTACGACAAGTAATAGAGTTTTATAATCAAGGTGGCGTACCAAATGAAGTGCTTAGTCCATTAATTAAACCATTGGGCCTTACAGGTGAAGAAATGGATGACGTGGTAGCATTTTTGATGTCGCTAACAGGTAGTAATGTAGGCACTCTGGTGGCAGACGCTTTTGCAGCGCAATAGGGGACATTGGTAAAGATGATCCGAACTGGGCACATGAGAAGAAGGCCGAATAATAGTTAGAAAATATGAATAAAATCCCAAATTACTTATTAATGGTTGTCGTTGGATTTGTCGTTAATGTGATAACGATTATTCCAGTAAGTGCAGATGACGGGCAGTTGATGGAGGCCTATCCACCAAATTATGAAGCCAAAAACTTCAAGCTTTCAGATCTAGCAGGAGAAATGCATGAGCTAGAAGATTATCGTGGCAAGAATGTGGTCGTAAATTTTTGGTCAATGTCATGTAATGTGTGTAAAAGTGAAATGACTGCCTTGCAAAGTGCCTATGAATTACTTGATAGGGAAGACTTAGTTATTGTCTCAATTCATGCTGGAGATCCTTCAGAAGGAGTGGAGTCAGTGCTAAAACTAAATAACGTTAATTACCCAGTATTATTTGACATTGATTTGCAGTTGGGTGATTGGGGTGTTCCGATCATGCCTACTACTTTTATAGTAAGTCCAAAAGGAAACATTCGCTATAGAGCGGTGGGCACGCGGGTTTGGAATTCACCATTCATGATTGATTTTATGCAAGGCATATTAGATAGTAATGACCCGCAATCATCCTCATCAAAGCCGTTATAGTGCCAACGAACTTATTTGCACAATCTCTATCTAACCCGTATCCAGAAATTCAGCAGGATTAGTAAATAAATGGCCAGATTATTGTTTATCTCTTTAATTAGTTTTGTATTAACTGCCCCAGTGTTGGCAGAAGGCTTGATGGACCCAATCAGTGGTTCTCCAAAAGCAGGTGGTTTTAACCTCGAAGGCATGAATGGTAATGAAGTAAATTTAAAAGATTACAAGGGTAAATTTGTTCTACTTAATTTTTGGGCGACATGGTGTGCGCCATGTCGTAAAGAAATGCCAGCGATGAGTAATTTGCACAATGAGTTCGGTGGTTCAGGTCTTGAAGTAGTAGGTGTGCATGTGGGTCCAAGTTTAGCGGGAATAAAAAAATTCTTAGAGGCGGTACCCGTTTCGTTCACTATTCTTATAGATAAAGATATGAGTTTAGCGAGTTGGGGTGTACGTGGTTTGCCAACCACTTTTTTGATTAACCCTGAAGGTAAACTTGTGTACAAAGCGGTAGGTGAGCGTGAATGGGACTCGCCAGAAATGGTGAAATTCCTAAAAAACTTGGTTACAAAATATGAGCGTATGGCTGAAACGGGTGAGACATCGGAGAACCCACTAGAAAGCCCATCAGAAAACAACGAGCCTGAAAATAAATCGTTCTTTGCTAGTTTGAAAGAAACCTTTGGTTGGTTGTCTGCTGATCAATGCGTAACAAGTAAACTACTTCCAAATTAACAGTAGCTATGACTGCTTATGCTGAGTTTAGTAAACCAATACTAGATTACATTTCTACAAACTTTCCTGGTGCTACCGTTGAAGAATGGGAGCATGAAAAAAAAGAAAGCTTAAATTTTAATATACTCGAAAACGAGAGAACCTTTGTGCTCCGTGTAATGCACGAGTGTTTAGTAGATATTGAAATTAGTGAAGTCGAGCAACTGCTTACAAATTATAATGCCGCTCAAGTGCTACGAGATATTGGTGATTTTCCAATAGTGGTTACAAATATGGGATGTATCTTTGGTTCCCCATAAGCACTTAAGTGCTTATGGGGAACCAAAAAAGCTATTCTGAAGTTGTAGGGTCAATCATTCCGCGGATTTCTGAAATCTTATTCGCAGGGAAGCCGCCCTCGTTTGCATGCTTGCGAATTTCTTCTTCGTTAGGTGCGATGTAGGTGCAGTAGACTTTATCGTCTGTCACAACACTTTCTACCCACTGAATCTGTGGACCCATGTTCTTCAAAATGCTGCATGATTTTTGTGCAATACCTTGAAGCTCATCTGTAGTTAAGTCACCTGCGCCTGGAATTTCACGTTCAATAATATATTTAGGCATCTTGTAATCTCCTGATAGTTAATTGTTATCTTTTTGTCAAAAGGCTTGAGCGTATAAAGAGTGTAGCGAATATTAAGCTGCATACGCTAGTCTGGATGTATATTTATTGCCCGATGGGGTGGGTAATTGGCTTAAAGCATATCCAATAAAGGAGATAAATTTGCTGGCTTTTGGATAAAATATGCTATTATTTTGCTGTTGAAGAGTTAGTACACACTACTTTCATGGAAGAATTCGGTAGACCAATAGCAGTATGGATACAAGCTGCTCCTCTATTTTCTCTCATGCTATGTGATCAAACCAATATGTTATTAAGGAATATTTGATGGCGGAGACCATGATATTAGTACCCGGTCGTTCGCAAAGTCAGGGCACTTCGTTAAATGAAGGTAAGCTCAAAGACGAATACAAGAGGGTAACGTCGACAGCAGAGCTGAATGAAAAAGATATGCGACGCTTAAAGCTTAAGGATGGCGATAAAATCAAACTTAAGTCGGATGTAGGTCAGACCGTGGTTACTTGTAAGAGTAAAAAAGATCAAGATTTGCCTACGGGAATGATTTTTATTCCCTACGGACCCCCTTCGAGTGAGCTGATGGCATCGGATACCGCAGGAACCGGCATGCCTTTGTCCAAACATATAGAAGTAAAGGTCACTAAAGTTAAATAATTAGTTAAACGTTAGGTATTTTCTATGGCTGAAGCAACATCTACAGAATCCCAAACAAAGGATAAGAAGCCCGTAGCAAAAAGGGTAGACCCTAATGCGGGCAAGAATGTAAAAATCGTAAAGGATGCGACTTGTACATTTTGCGGTTGTGTTTGCGATGACATGGAACTAACGGTTGATTTAGATGAACATCGTATTATTAAAGCTAAAAAAGCTTGTGTATTAGGCCGTGCTTGGTTTTATGAACATACGGTAGATACTCGCCCTGTAGTACTCATCGATGGCAAAGAAGCTACCTTTAAAGAAGGTGTTGAAGAAGCAGCTAAAATTTTAGTTGATGCCAAGTTTCCAACCACCTATGGCATGAGTGATTCCACGTGTGAATCGCAACGGGTAACCGTAGAAATTATGGACATCATCAATGGTAACATTGATACAACAACTTCAGTTTGTCACGGTCCATCCGGTATGGCCTTTCAAGGCGTGGGTGAAAGTACTGCAACCTTAGGTGAAGTTAAAAATCGTGCTGACCTAGTAATATATTGGGGCGGTAACCCTGCTGAATCACATCCGCGTCATTTCACACGTTACGCAGTTACTCCAAAAGGCATGTACATTCCTAACGGTAAAAAAGATCGTACCGTAGTGTTAGTGGATGTGCGTAGAACCCCGAGCACACCGGTTGCAGACATTTTTATGCAAATTAAACCGGGTAAAGATTTTGAGGTGTTATGGGCATTGCGTGCATTAGTAAAAGGTAAAAAAATCAGTGATGGCCTTGAAAAGGAAACTGGTATATCACGCGAAGTACTCGATGACTTGGTTGAACGTATGAAGAACTGCCAATTTGGTGTGCTGTTCTTTGGTATGGGTCTTACCATGACAAGAGGGCGGCACTTTAATTCAGGTGCATTGCTTTCTCTGGCAGCTGATTTAAATGAGTTCACTCACTTTGTTGCTAAGCCTGTGCGCGGTCACGGTAATGTAACCGGTGCAGATAACGTGGTGTCATGGCAAACGGGTTATCCATTTGGTGTAAATTTCAACAGGGGTTACCCAAGGTTTAATCCAGGTGAGTTCACTACAACGGATGTGCTTTCGCGCGGAGAAGCAGATGCTGCAATGATAATTGCATCTGATCCTGCTTCAAATTTTCCAAAAGCTGCGATCGAGCATATGAAAAAGATTCCTATTATTTCATTAGATACAAAAGACACAGTGACTAGCGGTATTGCAAAAGTGCGTTTTGCAGTTTCGACTTATGGAATTAATACCGGTGGAACCGTATATAGAATGGATGATGTGCCGATTACGTTGCGTCCAGTAATGGAATCAACTTACCCAGGTGATCAAGAAGTGCTAGAAGCTATTCGTGATCGTGTGAAAAAATTATTGAGCGGGAAGAAAGCCCGCTTAGCTGTATAAAGTTAGGTAGGAGTAGGAGAGCGTATTTTCAGTACACGGACGTTGTTATAAATAAATATAAGCAGAAAAATTGGATTTTTCTGTATAAATAAAATAAATAAAACATGCCATCTGAATTAAAAATTGTAAATGGTCGCATTTACGACCCTGCAAACAATATAGACGGGAAAGTACAAGACATCTTTATAAGAGATGGGAAAATTGTCGACTCCGTTTCAAGTTCTGCTACTAAAATTGATGCGCATGGCATGGTGGTTATGCCAGGTGCGATCGATATTCATTGCCACATTGCTGGCGCAAAAGTAAATCTCGCACGCAAGTTACAGCCTGAAGATCATCGTTTAGATGTGCATCCTAAAACTGCGCATACACGATCTGGAACCGGTGGTGTTGTGCCTTCTACATTTGCTACGGGGTATCGTTATGCAACTATGGGTTACACCACTGCAATGGAAGCAGCAGTCCCTCCGATTACTGCAAGACATACACTGGAAGAGTTAGATGACACGCCCGTTATTGATAAAGGGTTTTACGTCTTATTAGGAAATAATGCGTTTTTACTTAAGTTATTAAAAGAAGGGCGAAAGCAAGAATTTAAAGAAGCTATAGCATGGTGGATTGACTCTGTGCATGCCTACACACTTAAGTTAGTGAATGTGGGTGCGGATGAGCTTTGGAAGGGTCGTAAGAACGCTAACATAACTAGCGTTAACGATAATATTGATCATTACGACATTACACCAACTCATGTAATCGAAAGTTTTATTGAAGCTGCACATGAATTAGGTTTGCCGCACCCTCCGCATGTGCATTGCAACAATTTAGGTCATAGTGGCAATATCAGCACTACCTTAGATACCATGAAGGCAGCTCAAGGGCGCCGTGTGCATATGGCACATATTCAGTTCCATAGTTTTGGTGGTGAAATCAATAAAGATGCGATTTCCGGTGTGCGATCTATCATTGATTACATAAACGATAACGAAAACATCACTACAGATGTTGGTCAAGTTATGTTTGGAAAAGCCACCGCGATGACGGCTGATGCACCATTAGCGTGGATGTTGCGTAATGTAAAAATGAATAAATGGATTAACGCTGATACAGAATGTGAAAGTGGTTGCGGAATTATTCCATTCACCTATCAAGACCATATTTATACTCACGCATTGCAGTGGGCAATGGGTTTAGAATTATTCTTACATTCCAAAGATCCTTGGCGTGTATTGTTATCCACGGACCATCCTAATGGTGGCTCGTTTATGAGCTATCCAAAACTTATAAAATTACTAATGGATAGTGGTTACCGCAAAGAAGCTTTGTCGCATGTAAATCAAAAAGCCATTAATCAAACTAGTTTACGCGAGTTAGATCGTGAATATACCTTGAATGAAATTGCCATTATTACACGAGCCGGACCAGCGCGCGCACTTGGCTTAAGTAACAAAGGCCACTTGGGTGTAGGTGCGGATGCAGACCTCACTATTTATACTGAAGAAGATGATAAAGAAGCCATGTTCAATGCGCCGCGTTACGTCATTAAAGATGGAGTCACGATAATTAAAGACCACGAGTTCGCAACTGATCACAAAGGTAAGTTGTTGCACACTAAGCCTGGTTACAACGCAGACATCTCAAAAGAAATCGAGCCATTCTTTGAAGATTACTATTCGGTTAAATTTAATAACTATGCAATCAGTGATGACTACTTACACAAACATGAAGTAGTCCCTACGAATCCTAAATCTTAGCTGACCAGAACTGTATGAAGATCAAGAAGACAGAAATAGAAGATACCTTTGCTGAAGCATTTAAAATGTATGGTGCACGGGTAATCATCACAGCGGATACTAAGCAATGGGCACGCGCAGCCGCTGCTTCAATGACAGGCTTTGCAACTTCAGTCATTCGTTGCAAATTAGAAGCAGCAGTAGAATGTGAGATTCCTGAAGAAGATACACCGGATGGTCGTCCTGGCATTAGCGTGTTGTTGTTTACCATGAGCAGTAAAACCATTGCCGGGCAATTGATTGATCGCATTGGCCAATGTGTGATGACGTGTCCTACTACCGCTTGTTACAACGGATTGGATTCAGAAAAAATGGTTTCGGTTGGTGGAAAACTACGCTACTTCGGTGACAGCTACCAAATTAGTAAAGTAATTGATGGCCGCAGATTATGGCGTATCCCGGTAATGGAAGGTGAATTTCTGATTGATGACAAATTTGGGATTCAGCCCGCTGTAGGTGGCGGAAACCTGATCATATTTGGTGCTAGTAAAAATATTGCGCTTAGAGCCTCCATGGCAGCAGCTCAAGCAATGCGTGAAGTGGCAGGAGTGTTTTTGCCGTTTCCTCAAGGTTTAGTTCGCTCCGGCAGTAAAATTGGTGCCAGCTATAAAAATCTAATAGCTTCGACTAACGATGCGTATTGCCCAACTTTACGTTCCATTTCTAAAGAAACAGCTGTACCTGAGAAAGTAGAAGCCATCTATGAAATTGTCGCTGATGGCTTAGATGAGGCTTCCATCGAAGAAGCTATGCGACGCGGAATGCATGCTGCTGCGGAGAAAGGCGCTATGCTAATCACTGCAGGTAACTATGGCGGTAAGCTGGGAAAATTCCATTTCCATTTGCATGAAATTACTAATGGCAAAAACAGCAAGAAAAAAGTAAACGCATAATATTCATAAAAAACATAAAGATATAAAAAATACTTCAAGTAGAAAGATATATGTCTGTAACCCACTTAAAATTGCATACCGCGCCAGAAGTACCTCTAGAAACAGAGGTAATCAATCCAACCGTATTCTCAAGCTTGTCACAATCAGGCATTGAACATTTGAATGTTATGCACGGCAATGTGAAGTGTAATTTAGGTGATTTCTTCAAAGTGACCGGTAAAGGTGGCTCAGAAATTCATATTGAGGGAGATCTCAGTGGAGTGAAGCTGATCGGTGCAGGAATGACAGAAGGCAAAATTACTGTGGATGGCGATGTAGGCATGCATCTTGGGGTTGGCATGTCTGGAGGAGAAATAATAGTTAATGGCGAGGCCGGCGACTGGGTGGGCCCAGAAATGTCCGGAGGACGCATCACAATCAAGAAAAATGCTGGCCATATGGTGGGTAGTGCATATAGAGGTCAATCTACCGGTATTCTGGGCGGTGAGATATTTGTTCATGGCAATGCCAAGAATGAAGTCGGTAGCGCAATGCGTAGAGGTTTAATCGTTATCGGTGGTAACGCAGGCGACTTTACCGGTGTAAATATGCTTGCAGGTACTATTATTGTTTTGGGTGAGTTAGGAATACGAACCGGAGCAGGAATGAAGAGAGGTACGATTGTATCGTTACAAGATGCACCTATGTTGCCTAGTTTTGAATATTCGTGTACATATCATCCATTGTTTTTGCGTTTATATTTCACAAGACTGCGTGCAAATGGGTTTAGCAGAAAAATCCAAGAGCAGCATCTAAGTGGAAAATACAAACGTTATAGCGGAGACGGGATAGAACTCAATCGTGGTGAAGTACTGCTGTTTTCACGTTAGTACATATGCGTATGACAAATATCGCGACTTCAATATTATATTAATGGTCTAACTTATTAACCTCTATGGGTTAGTTTTATAGGAGACACTACATGACCACAGTTGTTACTGAGAATTGCAAAGGCTGTAAATTCACGGATTGCGTATCGGTATGTCCAGTTGCTTGCTTTCATTTCGATGACGAAATGCTCTACATCGATCCAGATGTATGCATTGATTGCAGCGCTTGCATACCAGAATGTCCAGTAGAAGCGATTTACGAGGAAGATGATATTCCAGAAGGCCAAGAAGGATGGGTAGAGATTAACGCTGAAAAGTGTGGTGATCTGCCATTAATTGAAGAGCCTATGGAGCCACTGCCCGGAGCAGAAGAACGTAAATCAGAGCTAGGATTTTAAATAATCAATTAAGCTTAGATTTTATAAAAAACGCACAGCTTTAAGTTGTGCGTTTTTGTTTGTGTTCTAGAGAATAGGATAGAAAATAGAATAATTAAAAAGGGATATTTGAAAAAGAATTTAAAAGAAGTTTTAAAAAAATAATTAGTGTGAGGAGAGTTTTGCATGAGTATTGGTAGCGAGAGTAATCCATTACGTGTAGCCGTTGTTGGAAGCGGACCAAGCGGATTTTATGCTTCTGAAGCATTAATAAAATCTGACCTAAGCGTAGAAATTGATTTAATCGAAAGACTACCTGCGCCGTTTGGTTTAGTACGCAACGGTGTTGCACCAGATCATCCAAAACTAAAACAAGCTATAGAAGTTTATAAAAAGATTGCACAAAATCCAGAATTTAACTTTGTTGGTAATGTAACCGTCGGTAAAGATGTGAAGGCGCAAGAGTTACAAGAGAATTATCATGCGGTGATCTACACCTGCGGTGCAGAGACTGATCGTAAATTGGGCATTCCTGGTGAAGATTTGCAAGGTAGTTATACTGCAACTGAATTTGTTGGTTGGTATAACGGACATCCAGATTATCGCGATCGTAGTTTTGATCTTTCGCACGAGACTGCGGTCGTCATTGGCCAGGGTAACGTTGCGGCAGATGTATCCAGAATTCTGGCTAAATCTGTAGATGAACTTAAACACACCGATATTTCCCAGCATGCACTAGATGCCTTAGCAGAAAGCAAAATCAAAACCATCTATGTGGTGGGTAGGCGTGGACCTGCACAAGCAAAGTTCGCATCCAAAGAACTTAAAGAGTTCTTGGGGATAGAAAATTGTCGTCCCTATATTGACCCTAAAGAATTGCAACTGAATGACGTCAGTCAACAAGAATTAGAAGCAAAAGAAGGGCGCGGTAATAAAAAGAACGTCGAAATTTTCCAAAAGTTTGCTGAATTTGAAGACACCGGTAAACCACGTACTTGTATTTCTACTTTTTTGAAAAGCCCTATTCGCCTAGAAGGTAACGGTCACTTAGAGAAAGTGGTGTTGGAGTTGAATGAATTGTCTGGCGAAGCGTTTAAACAATCTGCAAAAGGTACGGGCGAAACTATGGAAATTGATTGTGGAATACTATTCCGCAGTATTGGATATAACGGAGTGCCCATAGAAGGTGTGCCTTTTTATGATCGTTGGGGCACCATTCCAAATGAAGAAGGACGCATCACTACTGAACATGGTGGAGATGTAGTGACGGGGTTATATACCGCAGGTTGGATTAAACGTGGACCATCCGGAATTATCGGCACCAATCGAGCTTGCGCAGTAGAGTCAGTCGGTTTGTTATTAGAAGATGTGAATAAATTTGCTAGCGATAAAGCGGGTCGTGAAGTGTTGTATAAAATACTCGATGCTAATGGTGCAAACTACATTAATTATCCGCAGTGGGAAAAGGTTGATGCGGCAGAAGTGGCAGCCGGTGAACCAAAAGGTAAGCCGCGCGAAAAGTTCACACGTAGGGATGAGATGTTAGCGATTGCTAATAGCTAAGCCGTTTTTTTAAACTATTCCAGCAGCTCAAAGTATTGATAAAATATCCGTGATCGATCATTAGTTATCGGTCACACTGTTATACTCATGCTAATGCAATATAACAGGGAAAGTTTCAATGCCAGTTTCATCTGAAAAACCACAAGATGTTTCACTATTTGAAGCGATGAAATGGTGGCTAAAGCTTGGCTTTATTAGTTTTGGTGGGCCAGCAGGTCAAATCAGCATGATGCACCAAGAACTGGTAGAGCGAAGACGTTGGATTTCAGAGCATCGTTTTCTGCATGCATTGAACTACACCATGGTGTTACCGGGGCCAGAAGCGCAGCAATTAGCCACCTATATGGGTTGGCTCATGCACGGTGTAAAAGGTGGGTTGATTGCAGGTGGTTTGTTTGTATTGCCTTCTTTATTCATTCTCATAGCACTTACTTGGATTTATTTAGAATACGGCAACACGCAAATAGTGGCCGGTGTGTTGTATGGCGTTAAGCCTGCAGTCACTGCCATTGTGTTATTTGCAGCGTATCGCATTGGTTCACGTGCACTAAAAAATAATGTTTTGCGTGCCATGGCATTGCTTGCCTTCATTGCTATCTTTTATTTTCATGTGCCGTTTCCGCTAATTGTAATTGGAGCAGGGGTGCTAGGGTTTATCGGTTCTAAAATTGCACCGGATTACTTTAATGCTGAATTACATAAAACCGAAGCACATGACTCCTATGGCCCAGCATTAATTGATGACGACACACCCGTACCGAGTTATGCCAAATTTAGTTGGGCCAGACTGATTACATTTTTAGTTGTAGGGGTGGGTATTGGTGTGACAGCGTTTGCCGCATTGTATTTTAAATTTGGTTGGGACAACCCGCTTACACAAATGGGTGTCTTTTTTACCAAAGCGGCATTAGTTACTTTCGGCGGTGCGTATGCGGTATTGCCGTATGTATATCAAGGTGGGGTAGATCAATTTGGTTGGCTCACCGGCACACAAATGATTGATGGCTTAGCGCTAGGTGAGACAACACCCGGACCACTGATTATGGTCGTAACTTTTGTTGGGTTTGTTGGCGGTTGGACCAAAGAATTATTTGGGCCAGAAATGTTGCCACTAGCAGGAATAGTTGCCGCCTGTGTAGTTACGTTTTTTACGTTTCTGCCTTCGTTTTTATTTATATTTTTAGGTGGCCCGGCCATTGAAGCCACAAGAGGAGACTTGCACTTTACCGCACCGCTGTTAGGCATCACCGCAGCAGTGGTTGGGGTGATCGTGAATCTCGCCGTGTTTTTTGCTTACCATGTGTTATGGCCTGCAGGATTTGAAGGAAGTTTTGATTGGGTTTCGCTATTTATTGGTATTGTCGCATTTGTAGTATTGTTTAAATTTAAGGTTGATATTGTTAAAGTAATAATTGGTTGTGCATTATTTGGTTGGCTCTTGAGTTTAGTTGGATTTGCCTAATGTCCGCTAACGACCCAAAGCGGACATTCAGGCACTGAGTTTTTTTACTATATCAGCATTTAGTATTTACTTACTTGTATAGTTAATAATTATAATTAGTAATACAAAATATACTTTGCGTTAATTATTTAACGTACTTCTATTTACTAGGGTGGGGCCAGTAGAGTGATCACTAAAAAACAATAAATGCGCTAGAGGAAGATCCACGCATCCTTGAAGGGAAAGGTTGGCATTTAGTTACTTTTTTTCAAGCGCGCCATTACACTGACTGCCCGAAGGCTCATCAAAAAGCCATCAAAACAGCTTCGGAACTAGTGCAACAAGTCGGTATTCGCAGTTTTGCATATAATGCTGTTACATATTACGAAGTTTGGAGTCGTGAGTAAATTCGGGTGTTCCGAATAATAAGAATTCGAGAAAATGCCGCATAAAAAACATTTATCTTAATTGGAATATTTCAAATTATTATTGGTATTCAATATGAACACGTTGGTAGCAGTATTACTTGCTTTGCTCATATTTAGCGAGTGGAAAGATTTAAATGCAATTAAATTAATATCCGGCAGTGTACTAATCGTAATTGGCGCTATTTTTGTTGCTAACGCATGAGGGTTGAAAAAGGGGTCAGACCCCTTTTAAATTTGAACAAGAGTGATGGCTACGTTTGAAATCTGATTACTTAAAAAACGTATTTCGTGGGTTGCATATTGTATTGGCTCTGATTGGCGCTGGCTTATGTGTTTTGCTTGTGATGTCAAAAGGAGGGCACCCTCCAGGTATTGTGTTAGTTCCTATTGTGGTTGTTATATGGCTTGCTGGTCATGCCTTACTTTGGTTAAGTCGTAGATTATCTATTCGGGGAAAGTATTTAGCAGATTCTAGAAGCAGTGCAGGAGGTAAGTGGCCGGTAGTGTTAATACTGCTTGCACTTATTTCTGGCATTGTATTTATATTTGGCTTATTTGTAATTGTGTGGCAAGTATTTATTGAGAATGATCAGCTACGTGAGTTGGTTCTTCCTCTCGTATTTTGGACACCAATCTCATTATGTTTTTTTGGGTTTTTGTTACGAAAAAGCTGGTCACGAATTCTGGCAGGTGGTGGATTTATAGTGGTTGCGGCCGTGTTGGCAAAACAAATGGTTGAGAGCTTGATGCGCAGTCATCAACATTCCGGTACTGAATGGGTTATCGCTATTATTGTTTCCATTGTGTTGGTGCTTTTTGGGCTATATATTTTACGCTCTTCTAGAATAAAAGCATTTTATTCCTAATTAACAAATAGAGTGAGTGCGACCCTTGAAGATGAATAAATCTATAGGTTAAATAGGATAAAGCACTTTAAAGTATTAAGATAATAACTAAATAATTGGATAATAAAGTCATGAATACTATTGAAGCTATCTATAATCGTCGTGCGGTTAAGCATTTTGATGCTGAGCATAAGCTTACAAAAGAAGAAGAAACCAAATTACTTGAAGCCACCATACAAGCGCCTACCAGTTTTAATATTCAGCATTGGCGTTTTGTAATTCTTCGTGATCCAGAATTACGTAGTAAAATCCGCACTGAGTTTGGTAATGATCAAGCGCAAATAACCGATGCTTCGTTATTAGTGTTGTTCACTGCAGATGTAAAAGCTTGGAATAAAGATCCTGAGCGTTATTGGAAGAATGCACCGAAAGAAGTTGCAGAATTGTTGGTAAATTGGATGGGCCCATTTCATGCGGAGAAAGAATGGTTGCAACGCGATGAAGCGCAACGGTCTATCGGAATAGCAATGCAAACGCTCATGCTTGCTGCGCAAGAGATGGGTTATCAATCTTGCCCTATGATTGGATTTGAACATGAAAAAGTTGCAGAACTTGTCAATTTACCTGCATTTCATGTAATCGGCCCGATGGTAGCCATAGGTAAAGGCACTAAAGAACCTTGGCCAAAGCCTGGACAACTTCCGTTAGATGAATTGATTGTTGAAGATTCGTTTTAACCTTTATCTCTATTTCATAAAAAGCTAAAGAAAGAAGATTATGCAGAAACTAGCTATAGTAGGAAAAGCAATATGTGTGGTCGTTTTTATCTAGATTCCGTTCCTCTATCTATTGTTGAAGCATTGATTGATGCTGAAATAGGGTTTACTACGCGTGAGCAGGTTTATCCAACCAATGAAGTGGCAGTTGCGATTCGCACGGACAATGGCAATGAGTTTGCGCAAATGAAATGGGGCTGGGAGCGGTCTTTTAGTAAGCAGCCACTTATCAATACCCGAAGTGCTGAGGCTTGGGGCAAGAAGACTTGGAGTAAGGCGATGTTTAATAATCGCTGCATTATTCCTGCTAGTGGTTTCTTTGAGTGGGATCAGAACCAGCCTAAAGGCAAACGAGATCGCTATAAAATTAGTCCGTCAAAAGCAGATGGCTTTGCATTCGGTGGTTTGTATGAAATCAATAGCGAAACCGGTGAGATGTTTATGTCGATTCTTACTACGGCGCCAAACAAAAAAATGCAAAAGATACATCACAGAATGCCAGTGATACTTGAACAAGATGAGTTTAATAATTGGTTTGATTCAGATGATCGTGCAGAAGTGGAACAGATGATGCAGGCTGCGAAAAATGATTGGATTAATGTAAGATTAGATGCATGACGTACGACCACGATACCAAAACCTTCGAATTAAGACAACGACTCGAAGCCGCTGAAGAAAGAGTGGGGACTTACCAGGGTCTTTGTTCTGCAAGCATGAATAAGATTAATAAACTTGAAGCTCGTGTTGGTAGATT
>CAXMUG010000021.1:0-9571 GCA_964196535.1 uncultured Mycobacterium sp.
CGGGTCGTCTTTCGTCATGCCGGCCTTCGCCGGTATGACGGATCATTATGGTACTGACAAGTTAACTTGTCAGTACCGATTTGAGGGCATAACTACAGTATTCACCGCTCTAAGTTATTGGTTATTTGTCGTGAAGAAGGCACGTTTCGCTCCCCAAGCGGTAAGATTTACATTAACTTGTCAGTACCCAATTTAGTATCGATCTAATGGACAAGGCTTATTAAAGTGTACTTACCGATCTCACCTCCACTGAAAACAAAATTTTTGTTACCTTATTTTAAAAACTTTCCGAGAATATTCCCGCCCCTAGAGAACAAGTAAGCGCTTAAGTAACTTTGCTAGTTCGTATAATTTGATCAAACACAGCTGCAACGATAAATCTAAAATTGGATCGATTGCATACCATTCCACCTTCTATACTACTTCTTACTAGATATTACCTTTTTATTTATAAGGGTAATGTGCGTGTAATTTGCACATCTTGTGCATTAAACTTTATTTTGATTTGTGCAATTTTGTTTGCGAATTTATAGCTATCAAGCAATACTTACTAAAGGCCAAGAAATGCAAATTTCTGGCTGCTGTAAAACTATAAAAACATACTAACAATGACTGACCAACGTACAAATTATTGTACTCTTTGCATGTTGATACCTTTTATTTTAGGTATTGCTGTTCTTACCGCATTATATTGGTACACCAAAGATAGCAAAGCAGAATACCTTGAAAACGACTTGAGTATTAGAAGTAATCAGCTACTAAAAGATCGTCAAGTTGGCGGCGCAGTGGTTAACGTGAATGGACGTGATGCAACGCTCACAGGAATTGTAGTAAGCGTAAGTCGCTCCCAGGAAATCGAACAAATTGTTGCAACTTTACCAGGCATACGATTAGTCGATAATCAACTCAGGATTTCACAAGCAAAAATTATTAAAGCTGCTCCAGAACCTGGGCCTGAAAAAGTAACTGCTCTTGAACCAATACCAGAGCCGGAACCTGAACCTGTACCGGAAATAGCACTCGCACCAGAACCAGAACCCAAGGCTCAAGCGGAGGTTGTCGAAGAGTTACTTCAAACATTGGATCTATCAGGTATTACTTTCTTATCTGGCAGTAATGAAATTACCCCGCAAGGCAAATTAATACTGGATGAAGTTGTTAATGTATTAGCTGAGCACACTGAATTCGATGTGGTCATTGAAGGTCACACCGATAGCGTTGGCGACGACAATTTAAATTTTGAATTGAGCCAGCAACGCGCACAATCTGTTTTAAACCATCTTGCCAGCACCGGCATACAAGCCGAACGTCTTACCGCAGCAGGCTTGGGCGAATCACAACCGATTGCAGATAACGACACCAAAGAAGGCCGTTCACTAAATAGGCGTATTGAATTTACTGTACGCCGTAAATAATAATCCCAAAGAAAATAAATCCTTAAGAGAATAAATAACGAGACCATAACTATGAGCTATTTACTAAATGAATTATTACTTTATTTACTGGCAGCAGCTGTAATTGGTGCAGCTATAGGATGGTTTATACGCCGTTGCACTTGCAACCGTGATTTAATTGAATTGCGCAGTAGCCTAGAATCTAAAATTAATACACAGGCAACTGAATTAGAGACCACAAAAAAACAAGCAGTTAACTACAAAACTCAATTTGGTGACATACAAGCAAAGTTTGTCCATCAAACTGGTGATTTAATGTTGATGACCTCTCGCTGGCAAACCACATTAAAAAAGGCTAAGCAGCTACCCACCCATCAAACTTGGATTAAAAATCTTCAACAAAAGTATCAACAAACACTCAGCGAAAGAAATGATTTTGAAAATTTAGCTTGCCAGTATGTGGATATGCATGCGGATGCTAACCAAAAGATCAAACGTCTAAATAAGCGAGTTACCGATCAAGAGTCTTATAAATTCAGACTCGATGACATGATTGGCAAAGTGCAAAACCTCAACGACAAAGTCACTAGCTCAGAAAATGATGTTCGCGGCTTGTATGGCATGATCGGACAGGTTCAAAGCAAGTGGAGACGGGATCGAGTGGATAATGCTAGTATGCGCGAAATACATCCAATGCTAGAGCAACAAGCCAGTAACGCCAAAGCAGAGTTACATGCATTTAAAAACAAATCACAAACAGAAATAACATCTGTTCAAAAACAACGCAATAAAGATTTGGCCGAACAAAATGCTAGCGGCCAAGCTGAGCTACAAAGCTTGAATAAACGCATCGATGAACTAGCTCCGCTAGAGACTCCAAGTAACGACAATACATTCAATCGCTTCATGGATAAAGTTCGACTTGTTGGAACCAGTAAAAATAATGTCTTGGGTCGCACCTATAAACAAATTAATAAAATAAAGCTTGAAACTAGCGAAAAAGAACGTGTATTCGTAGACACTTGTGAAGAAAAAGATGCAGTAATAGATGATCTCCGCGAACAAGTACGCAGTGCAGAAAACCGAGCACTTGCATCAAGTGCTGCTGTAGTTCAAGAATATAAAGGCAAACTCGCAACCCTTGAAAGCGAACTTCAAACATCACGACTTGACCAGTCAATATTGCGTGAACATGAACACACAATTGAAGCCCTTAAAAGCAAAGTAAATACGAGACCCATCCCAATATTAGAGCCAACTCACTCAAAGCCTGCTAAGAAAAAGGAATCGAAAGCATCTAAATCTAAACCAACGACAATACCCGCGGCAGGACTAAAAGTCCCTGCCAAAGGTCTAAATATTGCCGCCGCAAAAGTGAAAGATGATCTTCAAGTTGTAAAAGGTATAGGCCCAGTAATGGAGGGCAAACTCAACGAGTTTGGCGTGTATTCATACGAGCAATTAGGACGTTTGAAAACCGCCGATATAAAAACCTTGGCGACCACTCTTGGAAGCTTCCCTGACCGAATTGATCGAGACAACTGGGTGAGTCAATCTAAAAATCTGTTTAAACAGAAGTATGACCAAAAAATTGAATAGATGAATCGATTAATAAAATAAATTAATCGTATTTAGATTTAAGCTCAGGATTCAGCTTGTCCTGATAAAACGAAACGGCATCAGGGCTCACAATGACGTGATTACCCTCTTTCGAGTACAGTTTCAAACCTTTGGTATCCTGGTAGTCCCAATAGCCTATCGCCTCATCACCTGGGCCAAGCAAAACAAACTGCCTAGATTTAATTTTATCAGCAAAAATAGTATCTGAACCAGTTTCAGGAGCTAATACGTCATACATCATGAAACCGACTAACACAACAATCGCTAAACGCATGGTAAACATGATGCGCTCTAATTTAACAATCCTCTCTTCTAAACCCAATACAGGCTCTGACATTTCTCTCTCCTTAACTTACAAAATCATTATTTTAGATAGATAACAGACTCGGCAACTCGCTGAGCTTCTGAATTTCTGCATCCGGCATAATTTCTTCTAGCCAATTTGCTGCAGTAGGATTAAACCACAATGATTTCCAGCCACTATTGCTAGACCCTAGCACATCGATAGTAGGATGATCGCCCACATAAAGTAGTTCATGACTGGCTAAATTTATCCTGTTTCGCGCATACTCAAATATTGCTTGATCAGGTTTTGCTGCCCCAGCTTTTTCAGCAGTCACAATAAAATCAAAATACTCACTTAAACCTATAACCTCTAAGTCTGCATTTCCATTTGTTATTACACCTATTTTAAAGTGCTCACTTAGTTTTTGTATCGTTGGCAAGGCATCGTCAAACAAATCAACTTGATTTCTATACTGCCTAAAAAGGGCTAAACCATTGGTTGCCAAACTCATTGGATAATCAAATTTTTGCGCTAACTCTACTAATGACTGTTTGCGAAGCGCAGTCACATCATGAGCTATATGCGGATTAAGTAATGCAAAATTTGCGCGTTGTTCTCTTAAACTTTCTAGTGAATGTCTAGAGGTTATGCGCGGATAATACTCCTTAAGCCATTCATACAGTGCCAACTCTGCATTTAGTATAGTGGGCTCACAAGGCCACAAGGTGTCGTCCAAATCAAATACAACACAACGGATATTCGAAAAGTCACCCATAACTATTGCCCATGAATGGTAACGATAATTTGTCTTTGATGAGCTGCAGTTCGGTGTTCCCATAAATAAATTCCCTGCCACACTCCTAAACCAGATCCCCCGTTACTAACTGGCAGATTTAATTCAGTTTGTGTAAGTACACTGCGAACATGTGCGGGCATATCATCGTCGCCCTCAGATCGATGCGTAAACATTGGATCACCATCTGGACTGAGTTTAGACATGAACGTTTCAAGATCCGCATGCACAGCGGGATCGGCATTTTCACTAATTATGAGTGATGCACTGGTATGCTGAATAAATAAATGACATAGACCCTGCTGCACTCCAGAGGCACGGATCATCTCTTCAATTTTATTTGTGATTTCATAGGTTCCTCTACCTGAAGACCGTAGTGTGAATTTATCTTGCCAATACATATTTAAAATAAGGAATATATCGTTTTTCAAATCTTACCTAGTTAATTTCATCTGGCTAAATCTATCGGGCTAATTCTACCCGCAACAGGATCCGAATGAGTTAAGATTCTAGATTGTTTTGAACAACTAATACTATATTGAGTATAAGCAAGCTATGAATTCAATGAATTTTCGACGCAATAGTACCGCTGTCGATGTGGGTAATGTAACAGTAGGAGGGCATTCTCCTATTGTCGTGCAGTCCATGACCAATACTGATACGGCTGATGTAGAAAAAACCGTAGCGCAAGTCTCAGCTCTTGCCGCTGCAGGATCAGAAATTGTACGCATCACAGTAAACAATAAAGACGCTGCCAAAGCAGTGCCTACAATACGCGAGAAATTGGACAGTGTTGGAGTGGATGTACCGCTTGTAGGCGATTTTCATTTCAATGGTAGCCGCTTATTAAAAAAATATACCGAGTGCGCACAAGCGCTTGATAAATATCGCATCAATCCTGGCAATGTTGGGCGTGGGAACTCGCACGATAAGCAGTTTTCCGAAATTATCGAAATTGCATGCGCAGAAAATAAACCAGTTCGCATTGGAGTTAATTGGGGCAGCTTAGATCAAGATTTGTTAGCCAAAATGCTGGATGATAATAAAACATCCTCGCAACCGAAATCACTGCAAAAAGTGATGCATGATGCATTAATTGCATCTGCATTAGAAAGCGCCGCATTGGCAGAAGAGATTGGCCTTGCACACAATAAAATTATTCTTTCTTGCAAGCTCAGCGAAGTGCAAGCATTAGTACGTGTTTATCGCGATTTAGCAAAACGCTGCAATTATGCACTACACCTTGGTCTTACTGAGGCAGGCATGGGCAGCAAAGGCATCGTCGCTTCAACTGCAGCACTCTCTATACTGCTGCAAGAAGGTATCGGCGATACAATTCGAATTTCGCTAACCCCCGAACCGGGTGGCGCACGCACGCAAGAAGTTGTGGTAGCCCAACAAATTTTACAAATGATGGGATTACGCTCGTTCACACCAGAAGTAACGTCCTGCCCTGGTTGCGGACGCACCACTAGTGATTTTTTTCAATATTTAGCAGCAGACATTGATGACTATTTAAAAACTCAAATGCTTGTTTGGAAACAGCAATATAGCGGTGTAGAAAAAATGAAAGTGGCCGTCATGGGTTGCGTAGTTAATGGGCCAGGTGAAAGCAAACATGCAAATATTGGCATTAGCCTACCTGGAACTGGCGAAACCCCTATCGCACCGGTATATGTTGATGGCGATAAATTCACCACCTTAAGGGGAGAGGGAATCGCTGAAGAATTTAAAATGATAGTGCAAGAGTATGTAGCAAATCACTACACTCAGACATAAAAAATAAACAAATTTAGCTTAGGCTTTCTTTTTCTCGACAATTTTAAGTTGAGTCTTTTGTTTCTTATCGAACTCTTTCATCCATTGATCAAAAAAGTGTGATTCCAATGGCTGAGTGAAGAAAAATCCTTGCGCCTCACTCACCTCCATGCTCTGAATTATTTCAAGCTGCTCTTTGGTTTCTATGCCTTCAACCAAAACATTATCGGATAAACATAAACTCAACTTAACAATACCCTTAAAAACATCGTAACTATCTTGATCAGATTCAATTCCATTTACAAAGTATCGATCAATTTTTATTGAGTTTAGCCCGAGTGTTTTAATCGATTTTAAAGATGTTTGACGATCGCCAAAGCGATCGATAGCAGTAGAAACATGCAAACTCTTAAGGAAGTCGACATTGGTCTGCATAATATTAGAATTTTCAATCGGTACAGTATCGGTTATTTCAATCTCTAAAGAACCTGCAGGCAAATTCAAATCCCCCATTATCTTTTGCAACTCATCTTTACATTTCTTAGCTTCAAGCTCACGCACCGAAAGATTGATGTTCATTCTAAACTTATCGCCATAAATTCCGCGCCAGTTCCTAAGTTGATTACAGCTTTGTTCAATTACCCATAAACCAATCTTTGTAATCAAATCTGATTCGCACGCTAGAGGTATAAATCGATCAGGTTCTACTATTTCACCGTCTGTGCGGCGCCACCGTATCAAAGCCTCTGCTCCCATAACTTCCATATTTTGTAAGTTGATGATGGGCTGATAAACCAAGAAAAATTCTTTTTGTTGTAAAGCAAATTCGATATCGGACACCAATGCCAAACGTTTTGAAGGCGATGTACCCATGTCCTGAACATAAAATTTATAACTAGGACCACGCGTATGCTTGGCAAAATACATTGCAGTATCTGCATTGCGCAACAAACTATCCTCATTGTTCGCATCATTTGGAAAAACCGAAATCCCAATACTGATTGACATGCGAAATTCCGTACCTTCTACAACGATAGGGTCATCCAAGGATTCAATTAGGCGGCTAGCAATAATTTCTATATCTTCACGATCACCAATATGAGGAACCAATAGAGTGAACTCGTCACCCCCTAAGCGGGCAATGGAATCAATGTCGCGCAAACATTTCTTTAACCGCAATGCTGCACCTTGAATCACTTGATCGCCAACTTGATGACCAAATGAATCATTTACTTTTTTGAAATCATCTAAATCGATAAACATCACCACTACGGATTCTTTTTTTCGCTCAGCCTCAGCAATTGCCCTTTGTAACCTATCCGTAAATAGTGATCTATTTGGCAAACCGGTCAATGCATCGTGAAAAGCCAAATGAGTAAGTTGCTTTTCCAGTGCTCTGCGTTCACTAATCTCTTGTTCAAGCTCAGTTTCTCTAGATGCGATTTTTTGCGCTTGTTCAGCTTTTTTATCTTCCAACAAACTTTTAAGTAAATAATTTTCGCGTAACTGCATTGCTTGTGACTGTTTATTTTCATAAGTGTCCGGCACATGTTCAATAATAATTAACATGCTATCTGCTTGACGCAAAGCAGTTGCTTCAAACGGCATGCTATTTTCGGAAGCATCTATTTCGATCCATATTGGAGAAACATTTCGCTCTTTCCCCGTCGACCACATTTTCTGCATGTCTTTTTCAACAAATGTATTTAACACACTGGAGATGATCGAATGAATTCGTCCTTCCTCATTATCTTCATCTAACTTTGCCAGCGATGAAAACCAGGTGGGCTTTGGAGAGATCAACCAAAGGCTTCTATCTTGCCGCAGCTCTAGAACGACTATTCCAAGTCTTCGATATAAAGATACAAGTGTTTCAAAATTAGAAGCAGACATACAATTTTGTTTAGCAGGCGCTTAACGAGCCACCTTAATTAATATAGATCTCAAACATTACGCAGCGCTGCGATTGACATTACTTACTTTGTCTTTCTGATTAGAGACTTGTTTTGCCTCTACTTGCGATACAGTCTTTGGCATCTCTTGTTGAGGATTACCCATAATTATTCACTTATTTTTATATTACCTATACGGCTAGGTTGGATCATAAGTTTCACACCCAGCCTATTCAGTACTTTCTTATTCGAAAACACTATGGGTATTGTACACGCAATAATAAGCCACAAACTAGAACGCAATCTGAAATATACCCGCTAGATGAATAGAACTAGCCATAATCCATACTCTCCCACAGAGCTGGCAATCATATAGTTACTGCGAGCATCCTTCTATCGCATAGTTACAACGCGCGATCTCAAGCATATAGAGCACTTCATTCTGGGCCATTTAAAATAAATGTTTCATTTAGCCTATATAGCAGGAGCAGTTACATTGAGGCAGTCTGAGCAGGTAGATACAGCTGATTTTCCTGACCTATGGGGTTTGACAGCGAATGAGGTGGCAAATCGAAAATCCACTGCACGCCTGAGCCTACAGGAATACCACATAGATCAAGATAGCGGTGTTGATACTGAGGTTAAAACTATTGAAAGTATAGCTTTTTACCCTCTACACTTATTACTTAAAAATCAAACACCCTTTAACTACACCATAGAAGAAGATCACGAAACACCAAAATCATTTATTCCCGTTTTCGCCAATGCCGTAAAATTTTATCAATTATATATTTTCTTTGTATATGCGATCAGTGAATTAGGCAGTTTACATGCAGAAAAAATTCTTGAACTACAAAGCAAACATATTGAAAAATGGATGGGTAGCAGCCAAGCATATGCACTTGCTGCACGTTTTGACGATTTATCTATTGCAGCAAAAGAACACACTAGGCAGCACCTCTCGAACTTAGAATATGACTCTCTAGATATTCCTATTGAACAATCAATTGCAAAAATCTTTCTATTGCGTAACAAAGAATCTCCTTTGCATATAAAAGCAGATACTAAAACAGCTGAATATGATGTTAATTTTCGCGGCATGGATCTTGCGCTTGCTGAACATTTGGGATTAGCAAAAGATCGCGCCCTGGAAGTGTACGCACACTACTTCAATATCGTCATCGTCGAGGTTTAAAAACCACTCATCTAAAACCCTGATAAATGGCAAATAAAACCTGATAGCAGGCCTATAGTAATCATTGAACCAATCAGATAAATAACACAACAATATAATATATTTTATTTACATAAATTTACTTCTAAAAATAATATGGAAATAAATTTTAAACACAAGGATGCACGATGAAAGAATTCATCATAGACACATGCAAATGGTATTTAGACGAGGAGATGGACGATGCATCAAAACTCAATGCCATTGAAAATTTTAAATCCAGGTACGAACCATTATTGGGATTTCTGTTTGAAAGCCAGTTATACAAGTGCAGTTTGCCAAAATCATTCGAAGACTGGCAAAGTCTGGAAATAAAGCTCTCAGATTTTACTGAAGAAGGTTTAGAACTCGTAATGCATTGCCACGATCAGTGGTTAGACAGCGTTGAGAAAGTCGACGAAGCGAAGCAGATGGGGTCAAGAAACCCTGTGGCGAAAAACGCTCCTAAATATAACAAAGCTGCCACGTTCATAGACCGAAAGCGCCGAAGTAAGAAGGGTCACAGAAAACATAAGCTATCAATAATGGACCAAGTAGACCCGGTTGATAGAGCAAAAGCAAAGATTGATAAAGAAAAAGAAGCTGACTCATTCA
>CAXMUG010000022.1:0-6682 GCA_964196535.1 uncultured Mycobacterium sp.
AACAGTGTATTGATATTCATATGATGCATTTGCACCATTACTAATAACAATTTCAGCCTTATCTATACGTGAAACAGGCTCACGAAGTGGCCCTGCAGGTAAACACCAACCATTTCCAAACTCACGCTCACCATCTACTACAATAATTTCACAATCTCGAGGAAGTTTGTAATGCTGCAAACCATCATCAGAAATGATTACATCAAGATGATATTTTTCATTCAAGTATCTTGCCGCATCAATGCGATTTGCCGCTACCGCGATTGGGCAGTCTAGCTGTTGTTTAAGCATCAAGGCCTCATCACCAACTTGCTTTGTATCATGCTCAATTAATACTTCAATGAGTTCAGACTCATTCTCTCGACCATAGCCACGCGCTATCACCCCCACACTCAACCCTTTTTGCATGCAACGTTGCGCCAGGTATGAAACAAATGGCGTTTTGCCAGCACCCCCCACCGTTATATTTCCGATCACTATCACACAGGTATCATCCAAACCTTTCTTTGAAACAAAGGCTTGATAGAAAACACGTCTACAGAAAGAAACTAATCTGAATAACCACGATAATGGCAATAAAAATATAGAAAGAATATTTTTTGAATACCAACGCTGTTCAATATCGATTTTCAAATCAGGAAAAACTAACGCACTTACTGTTTAGTTATAAGCATTATACGCTAACAGCCAAACCAGGTTCGCTTCTCTGCATCTTATATAACAGTGCATAGGCTTGGTCTTTATGTAATAGTTCTTTGTGGCTGCCAATTTCCACAATAGTCCCATTATCCATCACGACAATACGATCTGCTTTTTCTATAGTTGATAGTCGATGAGCAATAACCAAAGTCGTACGGTCTTTTTGTAGTAACTCTAGCGCTTTTTGAATGAATTTTTCTGACTCGGTATCTAATGCAGAGGTTGCCTCATCAAGTATTAATATCGGTGCATCTTTTAACAACGCTCTTGCAATCGCAATGCGTTGGCGCTGACCGCCAGATAGCAATACACCATTCTCACCTACCAATGTATTTAGCTTATCAGGAAGCTTATCCGTAAACTCCAACACTCTTGCGGCTTCTGCAGCTTCTATTACACGCTTGTCTTGAGAGTCCATCCCTTGTGCATAGGCAATATTATTCGCGATGGTATCGTTAAATAGTGTTACATCTTGATTAACGATTGCAATCTGATTGCGCAATGACGCTAAACTTAGATCAGTAGTGCTTACACTATCAATCGTTATAGACCCAGAATCAACATCATAGAATCTAGGCAATAAATTAACGATGGTAGTTTTACCGCTACCTGATTTACCAACAAATGCTACTGTCTCACCAGGCTCAATAGATAAATTAATATGTTCAACGGCTTTTTCATCACGCGTAGTATATTTAAAGCAGACATCATTGTATTCCACCCTGCCCGTACAATTTGGCAGAATCTTGCTTGCAGAGTCTTGTTCTTTTTCAGAATCAATTAACTCAAATACGCTTAACCCGGCAGCTATACCAGTTTGCAGTATTTCATTTAGTAAAGTTAATTTTCTCGCAGGCGTTAGTATTGCAATCATTGCAATGATAAAGCTCACAAACCCACCTGCCGTTTCTTCGGTTGCAAATTCAGGTCTCGCTGCTATTGCGAGCACCGCTACCAATACAAATCCAACTAAAGTATGAATAACAGGCGTACTTGCCGCTTTGGTAGTTATCTTACGCATTTTATTGCGTCGATAACGTTCATTAGCGTACTCAAATTTTTCTATCTCGTACTTCTGACCACCAAATATTTTCACGATTCGATGACCAATAATACTCTCTTCAACTATATGTGTAATCTTGCCTACAGACTTTTGCATTTTTGTGCTAAATTTTCTAAATAACTTACTGGTATATCCTACAATTGCAGCAATAACAGGTATTACAATTAAGAACAAAAGCGTTAACTTCCAGTTATTAATAAACATAACACCAAGTAGAAAAATCACCTTAAAAGTATCTTCGACCAAGCTGCGTAGACTTTTAACCGCTGCACCAATAATCTGTTCTACATCAAAAGAAAATTTTGATAACAGAGTGCCTGTAGATTGATGGTCAAAATAATTTGTAGGTAGAAATTGAATACGCTCGAACATTTGTTGGCGAAGTGTTTTGATTACATGAGCACCTACATACCCAATTAAATACGTGCCTACAAAATTAGCGACACCTCTAATCAGAAAGATTGCCAATAGTGCGATAGGAATCCACTTTATTTCACTATAATTTTTTTCAACAAAAGAACTATCAATAAATGGCCCGAGCAGATACACCATAAGTGCTTCCATACCCGAGAGAACTATTAATGCTAATGAACCTAATACCAAATATTGCCATTTTGATAAGGTGTAACTTAGAAGTCGGCGGTATATTTGCCAACCTGATTGTTTAGGTAGATTAGAGGCTTGTTCGGCCATTATGAATTTAGAAATTTAGTTTACTTAGGTTTAGAAGTCGCGATGGATAATTTTGACACACCAGCTTTTGCCACTGTATCCATTGCAGTAACAACAGCCTGATGCGGAGTAGTGGCATCTGCCCGAATGATTACACTTTTATCTTTATCGCTGGCTATAATTTTTTGTAGAGACTGCAATAGTGTAACGGCATTATTGTTAGCAAGACTTTGGCCATTAACGTAATACGCACCTACAGGATCAATAGTGATCTCTATTGGAATCACCTCTAGCGCTTGCTCCTCTGAAGAGGCTTCGGGTAAATCAACTCTTAATTCTGCTTGTTGATTGAACGTGGTGGTAACCATAAAAAATATCAACAACAAAAACACCACATCAATGAGTGGGGTGATATTTACATCTAAGCGATCTTCTTCAGCGCGAGTAAAATTCATTTTTAATGTTTATTCATGCCAAATGAATTATGAACTGGCCTTACGCTGCCCATGCATCACTGCAACCAATTTAATAGCTTCCTCTTCCATGCCCACTACTAAGGTATCTAACCTTCTTCTGAAGTAACGAACAAAAATCAAACTGGGAATGGCTACACTAAGTCCTGCAGCAGTGGTAATTAATGCTTTAGAGATGCCGCCTGCCAACTCACCCGGATCTCCCACCCCTACACTAGTAATTACGCTGAACACTTGAATCATACCTATAACTGTCCCCAGAAGACCAAGCAGGGGTGAAACTGCAGCAATTGTGCCCAATGTATTTAAAAAGCGCATTAACTCATGAGCAACATGTCGACCGGTTTCCTCGATGCTCTCTTTCATGATTTCACGGTCAAAGTTTTTATTCATCAAGCCAGCAGCAAGAATTCTGCCCAATGGCGAACTTTTACGAATCTGTAGAATTCGGTTTTCGTCTAACTTACCATCCTTGCTCCACTGCCATATTTTTGCGGCTAGATACTTAGGCGCAACACGCTCTTTCTGAAGTGTCCAGAAACGTTCAATAATTATCGCCAAAGCAACAATAGAACTGGCTAAGATTGGCAACATCAACCAACCTCCTGCTTTTATAATTTCATACACTTAGCATAACTCCTTGAGATTTTACTTTGCCTAAATTATCAGTATTTTAGACGCCTGATTCGGCCAAATGTAAACTAGAACTTAGAATGCCAGAAACGTTGTCGCACTTCACGGTACCCTGGCTGTAATTGCAGTCCATTTTTATCTGAAAAATTAAACGTTATCATACCGTGAGAAGCCGTGTTTACTAAGTCGCTACCAAACTCTTTGTACCGTGAGACCACTTTTTCATCGGGAAAACCATAAGGATTCCGGTATCCAGTAGTGAATACGACATAATCAGGGGAAATGGCAAGTGTCTGCTTACGGCCAATAGCGGTCATTCATTTTATCTCTTTCTCCACACCCACGGTTTAATCCTTTCACTCTCTGGTAACTTCCAAATACCAGCCTTACTTTCTTGAGCCTCAGCTTCATATTCATAAAGTTGCTTTGAAGTAGCATATTTTGGATACACATACGCATAGCCACCGCGTACTAATGCACCGTTGACCCATAAGTCTCCTAGATAGACTTGCCCCACAATACGCTCATAACGATCAACATCGATTTCGACTACTTGGACTTCTTTACCAGCCACATAATCGGCTAAGGCTTCTTTAGATTTTTTCCCGAAAGGTTGTCCTCGTTCGGGCGCATCAATTTCTGCAAGACGGATTCTGAGAGTTTTTCCTTCATACATGATATTGATGGAATCTCCATCGGTAACCTTAATCACTTTGCCTTCGTAGGTTTGCGCTTTGCTAGTATCTGCACAAGTTACATATAGGAATGCGAACGCACAGATTAAAAATAGTTGAAAAAATGATTTTCTAATCATGTGCTGTTAATTTTAAATCACGAATGTCCGCTTTGGGTCGTTAGTGGTCATTGCTAGTGCTTTTCGGCGCTATCTATATCAATTTCACCGATCAAGCTCATCAAACTCTCCATCCCTTTTATAATCACCAGCCGACCCTTCTCGCTCAAATCATCAACCCCAATATGTTCTTCAAAACCTTCTAATTCCTCATCACCATATCGAAGACGATAAGCCCCTAATTGCAATCCAAGCAACTTTTCCACAGTTGCAGTTTGATCATGATTTAGTTTTTGCAACGCTAGCTCGGCAGTTGCAAGGTAGCTTTTCCAATCATCAGTCATAAGGTGCAAACTCATATTGTGAAATGATGAATATGGCGCGGCACATTTATTCCGCAGCCAATTTAATTACAAAAGTATTCTAGAATCTATAATATACGGAAGAAGACCATATGAGAATTTAATGCCTATTATGATCGTCGGTAGAATCCCAAAGACCCAATACCAGTGCGGCAGTGGTGCATACACTGTTAAAATACAGACACCGAGTATAAATGCGATAGCTATCTTAAACATATACAAACTAATCCAATCTAAGCATATATTTTAGTACTTTAACTCAATCACTTAAATAGACCCAAATACCCATAGATGCCTCGCAATTTTCTAAAAAATTTCTTCAAAAACCAACAACTTAAAGACGAAAAATCTTTCAGCATATTCGGAGAATTAATACACGATCAAAATCTATGGCATATGCGCAGACGTTCTGTTGCTGGTGCTTGTGCAATCGGACTATTTTGCGCATTTATACCCTTGCCTTTTCAAATGCTCATTGCAGCCGGCTTCGCGATTATTTTCAGATGCAACTTGCCTATTTCTGTGGCATTGGTGTGGGTAACTAACCCTATCACCATGCCACCACTGTTTTTCCTTGCGTACAAAGCGGGGGCATTCTTAACTGATACTCACTTAGGCGCATTTGACTTTGAGTTGAGTTTTAACTGGTTGTTTACCGAGCTACGTGAGCGCTGGCGCCCATTTATGATGGGTTGCTTTTTCCTCGGCACATCGGCTGCATTATTTGGCTACATAGCTGCAAGAGTTTTATGGCGTATCCGAGTCGTTACCTTTTGGAATAAACGTAAATTACGCAAATTAAGAAAATGAATGGGTGAGCACATGGATGTGTGCATATGAGTTGCAACAAGGATGTTGCATCAAATTAAATCTTTTATTTTCTTAATGTCCGCTTTAGGTCGTAAGCTGCCATTTAACAGCCTTATAAAGCATGAGAAAAAGTGGTGCTATACGTTAGAAGGCAGCGTTATTGCTCACTAGGATGTATAAATTTTTTTATCCAAGGAGTTTGCTGCATGAATTCACTAAATTCAGTAAAATTTATAGAGCCATTATTGTTTTGATCGTAGCGATCAAAAACTTCTTTGTCTGCTAAGTTATAAACAGCCTTCGCTTCATCAAAACTCAGTTGCTCATTTCGATCAAGATCTGCGCCCCAAAAATTTCCAGAAACATTTCCTTTGCCGCCGCCAAATCCCTGTGCAGACATAGCGGGTAGTAATATCATTATCATTACTGCTATCAATGAATTTTGCATTTTCATTTGAACCCCATTGTTTTAAATTGCATAGACTATTAAATCATATCTAATATTATAGGTTTAATGCGATTATTCTCGCGTAACTCGATGATTAGTATAAATTGCTCGGTTGACAGACTCATCAGTCTACTCCCACGCTAACCACATAATTGAATGTCCGCTTTGGGTCGTTAGCGGACATTAAACTTCTCTAGTACAGATGTACTTTTTCGTTTGCGCTCTTTTGTCTTCAGGATGAAACGATTGCAATTGAGCTCGAGCGATCATACCCAAGTTAAAAATTGACTCTTTTTCAAAACTTGATATTTTCTAGGTTTATTGTCGATGATACATAAGGCGCCAAGTTTGAAGTTATTACAAGACAACAATATCAAAGCCCGCATAAAATCTTATAAAAGGCCCACCAACCACTAACGGGTTATCCCTGAATCTTGCATTTTCAGTGCATCCGGGACTTCAAAATATATTGCGCACTTCTCTCAGATATTGGTTTTGCTATTGCGTGCGCACAAAATGAAAGATCGCGACTCATTTATTCTTGATCTAGACCATACTTAGACTTAAACCACTGTCTTTCTGTGTCTACGAGACCTATAAGTGAGATAGGTACATTAAAAATTCGTGCAGTCAAGCGCGTGAGCAAGCCAAAGTTTTCTTCAGGATCTGCATCTAAAATGCCAAGATTATTAAGGTCACTAATCCTTGAGGGTTCTTCAATAGAGATAG
>CAXMUG010000023.1:0-30962 GCA_964196535.1 uncultured Mycobacterium sp.
GTGGGTTTGAAACATTTTACTGTAAACCCAAACAACCTACCTTTTAATCCACTTTAAATACCGCTACTTGATGTTGGCATATTTATTACTGATATTTATAAATAACATATAAATGAAGCCGTTAATTACTTCACTACATTACGCTTAATTTTTGGGAACACTATAATGCGTATTATACTACTAGGCGGCCCAGGTGCTGGAAAAGGCACTCAGGCAAACTACATAGAAGAAAAGTTCAAAACCCCACAAATTTCTACGGGCAATATGTTGCGCGCCGCCATTGCAGAAGGTGCCCCTCTTGGCCTGCAGGCGAAACAAGTAATGGAGTCGGGTGGTTTAGTTTCTGATGAGATCATTCTTGGCTTAGTTAATGATCGCATCACCAAAGAGGATTGTAAAAATGGATATTTGTTTGATGGCTTTCCACGCACGATTGCGCAAGCTGAAGACCTAAAAGCACACAGCATTGATATTGACTTTGTTATTAAAATTTATGTGGATGATGATGAGATCATCAAACGTATGAGCGGTCGACGTGTGCACCCAGCCTCTGGTCGCACCTACCATGTAGTGTTTAATCCGCCAAAACATGAAAACCACGACGATGAAACGGATGACACATTGGTTCAACGCGAAGATGATAAAGAAGATACTGTGCGCAAACGCTTGAATGTTTATCACACACAAACCCAACCGCTTATTGAGTATTATTCGAAATGGGCCGATAGCGGCGATGAACATGCACCAAAATTTATACGAGTTAATGGTTGCGGGAAAGTAACCGAAATCCGCGATCAGATTTTTGATGCGTTAAAATTAAGTATGGCTTAAAGTTTTATACAGCAGCTGCCCATATTCTCGAACCCAACTAACGCTCATAGATTTCTACATCTACTTCACTGAAACAACAGGCAATTACTTCTTCAAACTTATCTTCATATTTTTTTAACTGCTGAACGGCAATAACTGCCGCAGCTTGCTTGGGATATCCATATACCCCGTACTGATTGCAGGAAAAGCAATAGGTTTAATTTTCTTTTCTAGTGCTAACTCAAAACTGCATTGGTAACACTGCGCTAATATTTCGGGCTCGCTCACATTTCCGCCCTGCCAAACTGGGCCTACGGTGTGAATAATTCACTCCGCAGGAAAATTAAAGCCAGGTGATATTTTGGCAGCACCCGTCTCACAACCATTTAGTGTTTTATTAAATTCGAGAAGTTCTGGTCCAACGGCTTTATGAATCGCGCCATCTACACCACCGCCGCCTAAAATATTATTATTACTTGCCGCATTTACAAAAGCATCGATGTTTAAGCTTGTAATATCGTCTTGCAAAACGTTTAACATTCTTTATGGAATTGTTTTACAACTAGATCTAAGTTGAATAAATGCAGTCTATTTCACTACACGTAAGTGAGGTGGTTTTTGCTTGCTTGCATCATCTTGAGAGCCGTCCCCAGGGGGCGGCAAATTCTCATCTGCAAACATCATCCCCTGTCCATTTTCACGCGTGTATATTGCGAGGACAAACTCAATCGGCACCATTACATCCATTGAAGCGCCATCAAACCGAGCGTCAAAATTAACCGCCTCTATCCCAAGATCAAGAGATTGCACCGCAGTCGGACCAAGATTTAGAACAATTTTTCCGTCTTCTTCGAATTGGCGAGGAATAATGACTTGATCATTTTTAGTATCAACAAGAATATAAGGCGTCATACCATTGTCTACGATCCATTCGTACATCGCTCGTAGTAAGTATGGTCGACTTGAAGTCATAGGCGAGAAATTAATAATCAGATGATGATACTGATCAGTATAACTTGAGAATGATTACTTTACTTGCCTACTAACCCGGCCACATCTCGATTTCTTCTTCAGACAAACTACTTCTAAAGGAAGGCCGATCAAATATGCGCTCAGCGTATTGCATAATCGGTTTAGCGGTAGCACCTAGCTTGATTCCAAAATACGGTAATCTCCATAGGATTGGCGCAATACTGCAATCCACCAAACTGAATTCATCGCTCAGAAAGTAGGGTTTGGCGCTGAACACTTCAACCGTAGATAGAATACTTTCTTGCAAAGTCTTTTTAGCTGCATTCGAGACATCCGGATTACTGGATCTAATTTCACTCAACGGCACATACCAATCTTTTTCAATATGGAATAACGCCAAACGTGACTTTGATCGAGACACAGGGTCTACCGGCATTAGCGGCGGATGCGGAAAGCGTTCATCAAGATATTCCATAATCACGCGCGCATCATAAAGAACTAACTCACGATCAATCAGGGTAGGCACTGAGTTATATGGATTAACATCAAGCAAGTCTTCAGGCTTGTTGTGCGGGTCAATATGGACGACATCTACGGTGATATCTTTTTCCGCTAATACAATGCGTGCCCGATGACTCTGCGCACAATGCGGATCTGAAAATAAGGTCATTCCAGAACGTCTATTTGCTACTAAAGCCATGAGTTTCTCTTTTTATGTAATTCGTTATAGGCTGACAAGATACTTAGTGTATGTCTTGCCAGTAATTTCTTTTCAAGAAGTAAGCGAGTATTCCTAACAATACCAAGAAGAAAAGCACCCCAACACCAACGCTCTTACGAATCAACTGGGCTGGCTCACTAAGATACGCCAAGAAATTAACAATATCCGTTACCACTTTCTCATACTCTTGCTCGCTAAGAGATCCTTGCTTAATCGTCTCAAACTTAATAAATTTTTCATGCCCATCATCTTCATGGAATTCAGCTTTTTGCAAACCTTGCAGACCTTCTAGCGCATGAGGCATTGCGGTGTTAGGTAAATAAAGATTATTCACACCAAACGGGCGATGCTCGTCCACATAAAACGTTTTTAGAAATTCATATACGGCTTGAGGGCCAATTGCGCGTACGTGTGTACTTAAATCAGGCGGCTCAACGCCAAGAAACCATTCCTGCGCGTCTTCACGTTTCATCGCAACCGTCATTAACTCACCAAATTTTTGGCCAGTAAAAATCAAATTATCGACCATTAAATCTTCGCGAATACCTAGATCGTCAGCCACTCTTTTGTAACGACTATGCTGAGCCGGATGACAACTCAAGCAATAGTTAACAAAGTATTTTGCACCGCGCTGCAATGAAGCTTTGTTATGCAGTTCTATATTCACTTTCCCGATATCAAGATCGTGACCACCACCTGCGCTCCATACAAAGCTCATTGGCAATACAGACAAAACGAATAAAAATAAAATTTTGTTTACAATTTTCATGATGTCACTCGCTCTGGTACTTGCTTTTCAGCATCCCAATTCGTGAACTGAGGTAACAATAAAGTAATGAACAAATATGCAGCAGGTATCACCCATGTATACCAAATATATTTTGGTGTCTCAGATGAATTCATAAATAAATCGTAAAACGTAATTCCAGCTAACAACACGATAAAACTGCCAATCCAGAATCCACCAGAACGTTGTTTGCTATACGTCCACAATACAAAGAAGAATAAAAAATATAATTCAGTGAAGCGAAGTGCATATTGAGTAGCTAAATCTGTTACCGGCTTAAGACCTAAGTATCCCAATATGATAAAGGTAATCACAAAAACGATCAGATTGATCTTAAACAAGGTGCTTCTATAGCGAATGGATTTAATCGGGTTGCGATCGATCCAAGGCAGCAAGAACAATACAACAATGGCCATTGCCATCATCATGAAACCCAAGAACGGATCTGGAATAGCACGCAACACTGTATAGAACGGTGTGAAATACCAAATTGGTGCAATGTGATCTGGAGTATTTAATGCATTCGCAGGATCAAAGTTAGCATGCTCTAAGAAGTAGCCATTCATTTCTGGCATAAAGAAAATCACGAAGGCAAAGATTGCCAAGAAAACAACTGATCCCAGTATATCTTTAACTGTGTAGTAAGGGTGGAATGGAATTCCGTCTAGAGGTATACCGTCTGCACCTTTAGTCTTTTTAATCTCAACACCATCAGGGTTGTTAGAACCAACCTCATGTAGCGCAAGAATATGGCCAACAATTAAACCTAATAGCGCAAGCGGTACTGCAATAACATGTAATGAGAAGAAGCGATTCAAAGTAGCGTCAGAAATTACAAAATCTCCGCGAATCCACTCAGAAACCGCCTCACCAACAAATGGAATAGTGTTAAATAAGTTTATAATAACTTGCGCACCCCAATAAGACATGTTGCCCCATGGTAACAAGTACCCCATGAATGCTTCCGCCATTAAGGCTACATAAATAAGCATCCCGAACAGCCAAATCAATTCGCGAGGGTTTTTAAATGAACCGTACATCAAGCCACGGAACATATGTAGATACACAACGATAAAGAAGAACGATGCACCTGTTGAATGCATGTAGCGGATTAACCAACCCCAATTCACATCTCTCATGATGTGCTCAACCGATGCGAAGGCTAATGCCGCATCTGGTTTATAGTGCATAGTCAAGAAAATGCCACTTAATATTTGAATAACTAAAACAAGTAGCGCTAAGGAACCAAAGAAATACCAAAAGTTAAAATTTTTCGGCGCGTAGTATTCAGATAAATGCTCTCTCATCATTTTGCTGAGAGGGAAACGAGCATCTATCCACCCTAATAATCCAGTTGATTGTTCGCTCATGCTTTAACCTCATCTTCAGTCTCACCAATCAATATTCTATTTTCAGAAATAAAATGATACGGCGGTACTTCAAGGTTTTTATTCGCAGGTACGTTTTTAAACACTCGACCTGCCAAATCAAAACGCGAACCATGACAAGCACAGTAAAAACCACCCTGCCAAGTTACACCCACCTCACCCGGATTGGGTTTAAACTCTGGCGAACAACCTAAATGCGTACAAATGCCAATTAGTACTAAATACTCTTCATTTATAGAGCGAAATTCATTTTGTGCAAATGCGGGCTGTTGAGATTCTTTTTCAGAATTCGGATCTCGAAGTTTATCAGTTAAGCCAGCAAGGGTATTCACCATCTCAGGAGTACGTCGAATAATCCAAACCGGCTTGCGGCGCCAGACTTCTTGGATTCGTTGTCCTGGTTCCATTTTACTGATATCCACTTCTACCGGGGTACCTGCTGCAAGTGCACTTGCACTTGGATTCATGCTCGATAAAAAAGGCCAAGCTGCAACCGCTGCACCTATACCACCAACAATGGCTGTACTAGTAGTGAGCGCTTTGCGACGACTCGGATCAATGTTGTCTTTTGCCATGTACTAACTCTCCTCGCTTTGTCTCAACGAAGTTTAATGATTTAGTTTAATTTGAATGATGAATTATCGATTTTTTTTAAATGAATTGCGTGCGAAAATCCACCTTAGATTATCAGCACACGAAAGACGCGTAGGATGGCGCAAGAACTGATTTTCGTCAAGTAGAAGTTAGAAAAATGCTTTGCTTACGCGGGGTTATCCACGTCTACAAATTCGTGTTCTATCCCAAATTGTTTAGATAAATGTTCCGCCAATGCCTGCACACCATATCGCTCCGTTGCGTGATGTCCCGCAGCAAAATAGTGTATTCCTGCTTCGCGCGCCAGATGTGTTGTTGCTTCGGATATTTCACCGCTAATATATGCGTCTAAATTATGTTTGACGGCCACATCAATGAATCCTTGTCCTGCACCCGTGCACCAGCCAATTGTGGTTATATCAGATGACCCAGCATGGATATGAGTACTTTCTCTCTGCAGCAACGAATCCATCATATTTTTAAATGCCTCAGCCTTGATTGACGATTCCAGATGTCCATAACTTCCACACACCGTATTCATGCTGCTGCTCAATTCGCCATCAATTTGAATACCTAATAATTGTCCTAATTGCGCGTTATTCCCTAGCTGTGGATGCGCATCTAAGGGCAAATGGTAAGCTAATAAACTAATGTCATTTTGCAGCAATGCCGCAATGCGCTTGCGCTTTATACCAACAATACGAGCATCTTCATTCCTCCAAAAATAACCATGATGAACCAAAATAGCGTCTGCATTTTTTTCGCAAGCAAGATCAATTAAAGCCTGGCTTGCGGTTACACCAGTGACTACACTATGCACTTCGCTCTTACCTTCAACTTGCAATCCGTTAGGACAGTAATCTTTAAATCGATCTATCTGTAAAAAAGTATTTATGTATTCTGTAAGTTCTTCTAACGACGCCATAATAAACACGAAGGTTATATAGTAGTGGCTAGGTTAACGCACTGATGAAGATTCGCAAGCTATTGCTATTCGTATTGCAAGCCGCTGCAGTCGGCGTGCTCGCTGCAGTGCTGCTGCTAATTTTCTTGCCTGGTTACATCATTGATAAACGACCGGTTGTAGAGTTTTTACAAGACGACTCTGATCGTCCCGCCAATATAGGCTCAGGCCCTGTTTCCTATGCAGAAGCAGTACGTCGTGCCAGTCCAGCCGTGGTAAATATTTATACAAGTAAACAAGTGGTTGAAAATCCCAGCCCTCTTTTTGATAACCCCACTATCCGCCGTTTTTTTGGCGATCGGAATCGATTGCGAGAACGCACACAAACAAGTTTGGGATCTGGTGTAATCATGAGCGCACAGGGTTATGTGCTCACCAATTATCACGTCATCGAAAATGCAGATGAGATAGAAGTATTTCTAGCCGATGGAAATACCGTTTCTGCTAACGTGTTAGGCGCCGATCCAGAAACCGATTTAGCCGTACTCACAATTGCCGTAGATAGCTTACCTGGCATTGTGATTAGCGACACAACCAAATTAGAGGTGGGTGATGTGGTACTCGCCATTGGTAATCCATTTGGATTTGGCCAAACGGTTACCCAAGGAATTATCAGTGCTACAGGTAGAGACCGCTTAGGTATAAATACTTTTGAAAATTTTATTCAAACCGATGCTGCAATCAACCCAGGTAATTCTGGCGGTGCATTAATTAATGCTTACGGTGAGCTGGTTGGCATCAATACCGCAATTTTTTCTAAGTCCGGCGGCTCACAAGGCATAGGCTTTGCAATACCTATTGGCCTAGCCAGCGATGTAATGTCGCAGATTATTGAACATGGTCGTGTTATTCGTGGCTGGTTAGGATTAGAGCTGCAAAATCTCTCCCCACAACTTGCAGAATCCTTTGGTCTAATTGATCGCACCGGTGTACTCGTTGCGGGCGTGGTTCGACAAAGCCCAGCTTATAAATTTGGTATCCGACCTGGAGATATCATTTTAAGTTTTAATGACAAAGCTATTCGTGATGCAAAAACCATTCAAAATGAAATTGCCAGCAGCAAACCCAGCTCTGAAGTCACTATAAGCGGATTGCGTCGTGGCAAAATATTTGAAGTTCAAGCTAAGATTGGGCAACGCCCTGTTTACAGATAAACAAATATGTAAATAATTATGGAAATGCAGAGCTTAGTGCTTTTATAAAAGCTTGGTTTTCATACTCTGTTCCAACCGTTACTCGCAAACAATTTTCCAACAGATCGTTATTGGAAACATTTTTAATAATAATTTTATTATCTAATAAGTACTGATAAACACTATCTGCAGTGCCACTCAAAACTTTAAACAGAATAAAATTTGCCTCACTTGGAAATACTTTTATATTTTCTATAGCTTGCAGTGCATTCGATAACACTTCACGCTGCTGACAAATTTGTTTAGCCTGCTGATCAAAAACGGTGATATTTTGCAAGGCAAAAGCTGCGCTCGCTTGCGTCAAAGCATTGATGTTATACGGCAAGCGCATTTTGTTTAATTCATCCATCCATTGCCCATCACCCAGCATCCAGCCTAAGCGCAGACCCGCTAAACCCATTTTCGAAACCGTGCGCATCATTAATGCATGCGGGTAACGCTCCACCAATGACATCATTGAATATGCGGCAAACGGCGAATAAGCTTCATCAATGACCACCAAGCCTGTCGCCTGTTTGATAATTTCTTCAAGCTGATCTTTTGGCCAAAGCGTGCCGGTAGGATTATTTGGACAAGCCAAAAATATGACTGCTGGCTGGTGTTCTTGTATCGCTTTTTCAAGCAGATCCATTTGCAAGGCAAAACTATCTTGCTGCAATGGCACTTCTACAACACTCACCCCTACATATTCAGCGATAAGCTTATACATAGAAAAGCTCGGCGTTACTGTTAGAATGCTTGCGCTCGGTTTTGCGATTGCCATCACCAATAACTGAATCAGTTCGTCTGAACCATTACCAAACATTAATTCAAGCTTTGACGAAAGTGAAAATGCTTGTTGAAAATTTTTCTTAAGTTCAGATGCTTGTGGATTTGGATAACGGTTCAACTCAACCTGTTTTAATTCTGCTAGCCACTGCTCTTTTAACGCTGCAGGAAAAGTATAGGGATTTTCCATCGCATCTAATTTAATCAGACCACTAGAATCTGCAACATGATAAGCCTGCATATTTGCAAGCTCAGCACGAAGTATTTTTTCTGGAGAAATGCTCACTTAATTTTAAACAAATAGCTTAATTATTTGCCGCGATATTCGGCTGACCTAGCATGTGCAGTCAAACCCTCACCATGGGCTAATATCGATGCTACCGCGCTGAGTTTATTCGCACCCTGTTTAGAACAGTTCACTACACTGGTACGTTTTTGAAAATCATACACCCCCAACGGCGAAGAAAACCTCGCAGTACCTGCAGTGGGTAAAACATGATTGGGTCCCGCGCAATAATCTCCAAACACCTCAGGAGAATAATGGCCCAAAAACACAGCGCCTGCATTTCGAATTTTTTTCAACAAAATTTCTGGTTCAGTCACACAAAGTTCTAAATGTTCAGGTGCAATTTGATTTGAAAGCTCTGCTGCTTCATCAAGACTATTAACCTGTATAAAAGCTCCGTAATTATTAATAGACTCAGAGATTATGTCGCTACGATCGAGATCTTTTAATAACCTTTCCATTTGCTGCTGCACTTGATCTAAAAAAGTTGCATCAGTACTAATCAACATCGCTCGCGCATTGGCGTCATGCTCTGCCTGGGAAAATAAATCCATTGCTACCCACTCAGGGTTTGCGCTGTGATCACAAATAACCAAAACTTCTGAAGGTCCGGCAATCATATCTATACCAACTTGTCCGAAAACTTGCTGCTTAGCACTTGCAACATAAGCATTCCCTGGACCAACAATTTTGTCGACCTTAGGTACCGTTTCGGTACCATAAGCAAGTGCTGCTACCGCCTGCGCACCGCCAACAGTGAATGCGCGATCCACACCCGCTATCGATGCAGCCGCCAGCACCATGTCGTTCACTTCACCATTCGGCGTTGGAACTACCATGATAATTGAATCTACTCCAGCCACATTTGCAGGAATTGCATTCATCAATACTGAAGATGGATAAGCTGCCTTGCCGCCCGGCACATAGACACCCACCTTTTCTAATGCGCTAACCACCTGTCCAACTTCATTGCCATCTTCATCTTTGGTAGACCAGGACTGAAGGCTTTGCTTTTTAGCATAGTCACGAATCCGATTTGCTGCGGTTTCTAATGCTTGACGTTGTTCATCGCTAATTTGTGTTAGCGCCGCTTGCATTTGCTTGTTGGAGACTTCTAGCTCAGAGACTTGTGCAGCACTGACTTGATCAAATTTATTAGTATAGGCAAGTAATGCTTGATCGCCATTCTCTCGAATGTCTTGAATGATTGCTTCTACAGTTTGACGCACGTCATTTTCTGCCGTCTGATTTTGTTGCAGCAAATTTTTAAAGAGCACAGAGAAATCTGCGTCTTGAGAAGAAAGACGGCGTATATCCAACATATATTTTAAACTAAAGGAGTTAGGCCGCGCTTGCTGCAGACTTAGAATGTCGTCGTTCGCGAACTGCGTTAGCAAGAGTATGCAATAAAGTTTCAGTATCTTCCCAACCTAAACATGCGTCGGTAATACTTTGACCATAAACTAGCTCTTGTCCGGGCTTGGCGTTTTGACGGCCAGCAACCAAATGACTTTCAATCATCAAACCAAAAATACGCATATCTCCAGCACTAAGTTGCTGAGAAATAGAATCACCCACTTCAACTTGCTTATCATGTTGCTTCAAACTATTTGCATGACTAAGGTCCACCATAATACGAGCAGCTAAACCCGACTTTTCTAGCAAAGCTGAAGCCTCATTGATGCTTTCGGGACTATAGTTAGGCTGATCGCTACCGCCCCGCAAAATGATATGACAATCTTTATTGCCTGCAGTAGAAAAAATTGCAGATTTACCTTCTTTGGTAACCGATAAAAAGTGATGCGGATTCATGGCCGAACCAATTGCATCTACTGCAACTTGCAAACCACCGTCAGTAGCATTTTTAAAACCAACCGGACATGATAAACCCGATGATAATTCTCGGTGCACTTGGCTTTCAGTTGTGCGCGCTCCAATCGCGCCCCAACTAACCAAATCGGCAACATATTGCGGGCTAATTAAATCTAAATACTCTGTACCCGCAGGCATTCCTGATTCATTTAGATCAAGCAACAATTTTCGCGCTACACGCAAGCCTTTATTAATTTCAAAGCTATCATCTAAATTAGGATCATTAATTAAACCCTTCCAGCCCACTGTGGTGCGTGGCTTTTCAAAATATACGCGCATGACGATCATTAAATCACCTGCCACTTCTTCACGCACTTTTGCTAATCGTGTAGCATATTCACGTGCGGCATCTGGGTCATGAATAGAACACGGACCGACAACTACTAGTAAGCGGTCATCTTCACCATGTAAGATTTTTTGCGCTGCACTACGCGCAGTAAACACGCATTGAGCAGATTTTTCGCTAACGGGAAGTTCTTGGTGTAGCTCAGAAGGCGCAATAACCTCTTTAGTTTCTACTATTCTGAGGTCGTCCGTTTGATGTTGCATAATGATCTTACCTGACCTAAAAATCTCTTGGAATTTCTATGAGAACATTCTCTTGAAAATACTATGGTTTCTCGACAGCTAGTCTGAATTGTTCAATTAATGGTTTAAGTGTAGCAGATTTTATCTTCATTGCTGCTTTGTTGACGATCAGACGAGAACTGATATCTGCAATTTGCTCGGTAGCCACGAGCCCATTTGCTTTAAGTGTACTCCCGGTTGCCACCAGGTCGACTATACAATCCGCCAAACCCAATAACGGCGCGAGTTCCATGGAACCGTAAAGCTTTATCAATTCTACTTGCTGACCTTTAGAAGCAAAGTAACGACGCGTGCTTTGTAAATATTTCGTGGCGACCCGCATGCGGCGGCTTCCAGCAGTTTTGCCCTCAACCCCTGCGACCATTAATCGACACTTTGCAATGCCAAGATCCAGTGGTTCATAAATTCCGTCTCCACTAAATTCCATTAAAGTATCTTTACCGACCACACCTAATTCTGCCGCACCGTATTGCACATAGGTAGGCACGTCCGTTGCACGAATAATTAATAAACGAACATCTGGTTTATTGGTGGGCAAAACCAACTTGCGCCCATCTAAATCTTTTTGTGCAACCGTGATACCAATTTTTTCCAACAGCTCACGACACTCATCAAAGATGCGTCCTTTGGATAAGGCTATCGTAGTGAACTGTTTGTTCGCTTGTGCAGGCATGATAAAAATTTATTTTAATGAGGTACTCGACGAATATTAGCGCCTAATTGTGCTAACTTCTCTTCGATACACTCATATCCACGGTCGATATGATAAATGCGATCGACAATGGTTTGCCCTTCCGCTACCAAGCCAGCCAAAATCAAACTTGCTGATGCACGTAGATCAGTCGCCATGACAGGTGCAGCAATTAATTTATCTACTCCCGTTACAATTGCCGTATTGCCTTCCACCTTAATATTTGCACCCATGCGCTGCATTTCTTGCACATGCATAAAACGATTTTCAAAAACGGATTCGATAATCGCACAAGAACCTTCAGCAATACAATTTAATGCGGTGAACTGTGCCTGCATATCTGTTGGAAATGCAGGATATGGTGCAGTACGTAAATTAATACTCTTTGGACGACGGCCACGCATATCTATTTCAATCCAATCGTGCCCACTGTTAATTGTGGCGCCTGCTTTATCGAGTTTCTGTAATACCGATTCTAAGATTTTTGGTTGTGTATCTTTTAATTTCACATGCCCGCCGCTAATCGCTGCAGCGACTAGAAAAGTCCCGGTCTCGATACGGTCTGCTAATACACTATAGTGACAACCTTTTAATTCCTTCACGCCATGTATGGTGATGGTATCGGTACCAGCTCCTTCAATATTAGCGCCCATAGCAATTAAACAACCCGCTAAATCAGTAACTTCAGGCTCACGCGCAGCATTTTCGATAATGCTGGTGCCATCAGCTAGCGTTGCTGCCATCATTAAATTTTCCGTACCGGTTACAGTAACCATGTCCATTACCAAGTGCGCACCTTTTAAGCGCTTGGCACTTGCATGGATATAACCCGCCTTGACTTCGATAGTTGCACCCATGGATTCCAATCCACGCAAATGCATATTCACTGGACGAGAGCCAATCGCACAACCACCTGGTAACGATACTTCTGCATGACCAAAACGCGCGAGCAATGGCCCTAACACCAATATCGATGCACGCATGGTTTTAACCACATCGTAATGGGCGAAAAATTCCTGAATCGTACTGGTATCAGTCTCAATATTCATATACTCATCGATGGTGAGCGAAACCCCCATGCGACCGAGCAATTCCATTGTAGTGGTAACGTCCTGTAAGTGTGGCACGTTCGCAATTTGCATTGGACCTTCGGCCAACAAGGTTGCAGCTAATATGGGCAGCACTGCATTTTTTGCGCCTGAGATCCGCACATCACCCAGCAAAGGCTTGCCGCCTTCAATTAATAATTTTTCCATACGTTACAGTGAGGAGATTGAGTTAAGAGGTGTTCGATTGATGAATATAGGGATCTTAACGAACCCACCTGCTAGTTACTAGCCAAGAGTGGACTTTTTACTTAGCTGATACTGATATTAAGCACATCCTGAAGCTTGTTTATCTCAACCAGCTTTTGAGTCTTCTCGGTAGCATTCCTAAATACAAGATCTTTGTTATTACAATGCGCCCAACGCGACCAGGCAACCATTAGCGCTAAACCACCAGTATCAAATTTCTTTACAGCACTGATATCTATTTCTAAACTATCCTCGAACACATCAAGCAATGACTTTCGCGCCTGTTTCCATACTTCAGGAACACTCGCAAAAGTTAGGTCACCTGTAACGGAAAAGCGGCCTGGCTCTAGATATTTAAAATCTGACACGTGTATCTAAACTAATGCTGACACTAACGTTACTCTGCCACTTCTTTTGCAACTTCGTCTGTTGCACCAGAGTTATTTGTATTGACCAAACGCGCAATCAGTGCATCCAAAGAAGTTTCTCTGATCTCTTGATTGAAACTGGTACGGAAATTCTTTACCAAACTAAGACCATCAACCGCCAAATCAAACACCTTCCACTCAGTTTGTTTGTTCTTACGAAATATATAGGCAACTTGTAAAGGCGCCTTACCGGAGCCTACAGAAAGCTCGGTTTTCACGGTGTAATACTTCCTTTCTTCTTGATCGCGCGCAGGAAGTACATTCACTTTTGCATGCCCATAATCGACCAAAGACTTTGCATAGGTGCGAATTAGCATGTCTTTAAATTCAACCACAAAACTTGTACGTTGCTCTGCACTGGCTCGTTTCCAATATTTTCCCAAAATCAATTTTCCCATCGAATCTAAATCGATGATTGGAATCACGGTGTCATTAATCAGTTGATTAATTAATGTTGGGTCTTCGCGCAAACGCTCATTCTCATCATTGAGAGTCTTAAGAACGTATGCAGAAGTTTCTTCAACAATTTGCTCTGGCTTACGGTCATCTATAGCCAAGGCAATGCTACTCACTACCATAGCCAACAAAACGAGAGTGGTGACAGAAACCTGAATAAATCTTTGAGATAGATGCTTGCGGTTTATTAGCCTAGTCTTCATCACAATAAATTCCCTTAAATTAGAACAGTTATATATTAAAAATCAACAACTTATATACAATCTCAGCTACTCTGATGTTAGTTTGACAACAATTTTGCCAATTATCTCCTCTAATACTAGGGCCGATTGAGTAAGTTCTATAGTGCCGCCCGTGATCAACACTTCCTCTTCCGCACCCGGCTCCAAAGCTACATACTGCTCGCCTAGCAAGCCCGCGGTATAGATGCTTGCCGTTGTATCAATGGGGAAATAATCATGCGCTGCTTCAAGTCTCATCACTACCTTAGCCTCGTATCGATTTGAGTCATAGACAATTTTAATAATCTGGCCTACACGTACACCCGATACCGTTACCGGTGAACGTACTTTTAAACCACCAATATTTTCAAAATAGGCAGACACCTCGTAACCGTCTTTACTGGTAAGCCTACTTAAATTACTGACTTTCATCGCCAACATAAAGAGGGCTAAAAACCCGAGCACTACAAAAAGCCCCACCATGGTTTCGATAAAACGCGTTGTCATAATTTCATTTACCTAATTTTTTTATTCACGTTAAATAAGCTCTAGAAGTTTCCAAACATTAACGCTGTTAATATAAAGTCTAAACCAAGCACAGCAAGTGCCGAATTTACTACCGTGTGAGTGGTGGCTAAACTAATTCCTTCTGCGGTTGGCATTGCATCATAGCCCTTATATAAAGCAATCCAAACACAGGCAATAGCAAACACTACACCCTTAATCATGCCATTCGCTACATCATCAATAAGGTCTACATTAGCTTGCATTTGTGACCAATAAGAACCTTCGTCAATTCCAAGCAAGCCTACACCGACAAATCTTCCGCCCAATATACCCACGGCAGTGAAAATCGCGGTAAGCAATGGGACTGAAATGAAACCACCAATAAAGCGCGGTGTAATAATTCGTTTAATGGGGTCTACAGCCATCATCTCCATACTGGAGAGTTGCTCAGTTGCTTTCATTAATCCTATTTCAGCAGCTAATGCTGAACCTGCTCTGCCAGCAAATAGCAATGCTGTTACTACGGGACCCAGTTCGCGCACCAAGGTCATCGCTACCACCACTCCTAGTGATTCCTCTGCACCAAAGTCCACTAAGGTTACATAACCCTGCAAACCCAGCACCATGCCCACAAAAAGACCGGATACAACAATAATGGTAAGAGACAAAACACCAATGGAATAAATTTCTTTGATGATCAATCTTGGTCGCGTCAAAGCGTGCGGAATTGCAGCAATTATTTTGGCAAAAAAGATAGATGCACGACCTAGGTTCTCGAATAAACCCAACGCCCAACAACCAATGTTCTGTATGGTCGCAGCTACCATCATCTTCCTACTAGTAAGTCTTCTTTAAAATTATCGGAAGGATAATGAAATGGAACAGGCCCATCCGACAGCCCTTGCAAAAACTGTTGCATCCATTCTGATGAACTTGTGGATAAATCAGCAGATGTACCGGATTCCACAATCTCACCTTCGGAGATGACATAAATATAATCAGCAATAGATAGCGTCTCACCTACATCATGCGAAACGATGACACTGGTAATCCCCATACTTTCATTCAGCTCTTTTATCAGCGTCACAATTGTACCTTTTGTGATCGGATCTAACCCAGTAAAAGGCTCGTCATACATAATCATTGAGGGATCCAAAACAATTGCGCGCGCCAGGGCCACTCGCCTCGCCATACCACCCGATAATTGGCTGGGCATAAGCTTGCGCGCACCGCGCAATCCTACTGCTTCTAATTTTAGCAACACCAGATCACGCATGATTTGTTCTGGCAATTGCGTATGTTCTCGCAATGGAAACGCAACATTTTCAAATACGTTTAAATCAGTAAGCAAAGCGCCGCTTTGAAACAGCATGCCCATCTGCTTACGTAGTGCATAAAGTGTATTTTGGCCAACGTTATGAATATCTTTGCCAAACACCTGCACAGTTCCCTGTTGAGGGCGTAACTGGCCGCCAATGAGCTTTAGCAAAGTGGTTTTACCTGTTCCGCTCGGACCCATAAAGGCAGTAACTTGGCCAGCACGAATATCCAGACTGATGCCGTTGAAGATTTTGTGCGTGCCGTGGGTAAAATGCAGGTTACGGATTTGTACGATCGATTCCACTATTCTTACTTATAACTAGCACGTAGTATGTGCAAAATTTGCTTAAAATTACCATATAAAACAGGCAGACATCATACCTGCTTATAGTATGCTTGGCGACGTACTCACCTACTAGTTACTAACACTTCTACTAATTAATAAGCAAATAAGCCTCTAAATGTACATATGTTGATCTTTATTGCTGCCCTTGGAATAGGGTTTTTACTCTTAATGTGGAGTGCAAATACTTTCGCGGACAATGCTCTACTGTTGGGTAAGCATTTTAACATCTCTAAAATTTTAATTGGCATTGTCATTCTAGGCTTTGGCACTTCTACTCCTGAACTTCTGGTATCTGCATTATCAGCATGGCAAGGAAATTCAGGACTCGCAATTGGCAACGCAATTGGTTCTAACATTACCAACATATTGCTAGTTCTTGGCGTAACGCTTTGCATATTAGCTATCAGAATTGACACAGAGTTAATTCGAAAAAACTTCTTATTGTTACTTGCCGCAACTGCTTTATTTAGCCTATTAATTTTTGACCATCAATTAAGCTTTATTGATGGTGTTATATTAGCAGTTGCCTTAATTTTCATACTTTATCTGCTCTCGTGTTTTGAAGAACAAACAAATAGCTCAGCAGACGAAACATCACCAGCTTTTAACCAAGCTCTATCCAAAACTTTCACAGGATTATTCATTGGTCTCGCAATCCTTTTAGCAAGCTCAAAATTAGTGGTGTGGAGTGCTACAGAAATTGCACTGCAACTAGGCGTAAGCGACTTAATTATTGGCCTTACCATTGTTGCGTTCGGCACAAGTTTGCCGGAGTTGGCGACCTGCATAGCCAGTGCGATGAAGAAGCATGGCGAACTCGCACTCGGAAATATCGTCGGGTCAAATATTTTCAACACTCTTGGTGTAACCGCAACTGCAAGCTTGATTGTTACTTACAACCTTCCTGAGCAAATTTTTACGCGCGACTATCCTGTTATGCTAATTTCCACAGGAGTATTATTTTTACTGGTGCTTGTTTTCTTACGTAAGAAATTCATTCCGCGAGGATTTGGACTGTTATTCATTGCTGGATATGCAGCATATATATATCTAATTTATACCCAAGCTCAATAGATTAATTTTAATATGAAGCCTGATCAAAATATTATCGTACGCGCAAAATCCATTCGCTTAGCATTGTTTGATGTTGATGGTGTTTTTACCAATGGAAATATCCATATTGATTCGCAGGGCGAAGAAATTAAAACCTTCAGCACTTTAGATGGTCATGGCATACGCTTACTACAGCATTACGGAATACAAGTTGGTGTTATAACCGGACGCAGCTCCAAAGCACTAGAATATCGCATGCGTGATTTAAATGTTGAACATGTTTATCAAGGTAGTATTGATAAATATTCGGCATTTCAGCAGCTATTAAATAAACTTAAATTAAGCCCAGAGCAAACCTCTTTTGCTGGGGATGATATTGTTGACTTACAAGTGATGTCTCATTGTGGTTTAGCCATTGCTGTGGCAAATGCACATCATTTTGTAAAAAAGCATGCGCATTGGGAAACTTCTGCAAAAGGCGGCCAAGGAGCAGTACGCGAGATTTGTGAACTGTTGCTGGATGCGCAAGGTCTATTAGAGGAAGCTTTGAACTATAACCTACGCAAAGGCCATGACTAATACCATCACTGATATGCGCCTTACTTTTCACACATAACAAGGTGAAAAAATAAATGTCATATAAACTAGTATGGATTTTCTGTTTAATTGCAGTGGGAGCCGCACTCACTTTAGCATTTTTAAACCAGCGAGACAGTTACACAGAAACTGCTTCGCTTTCAGCGTCAAACAACACCCCTACAGTCAGCTTTGATAATATTAAAATGATTATTAACTCCCCTTCTGGCCAACCACAATATGAATTGTCAGCACCTAAATATTGGCTCTATAATGAGCAACAAAGAAGCGAGTTTATTTCGCCAGATATTGTGATTTATAACGAAAATGGCAGTAAAATTTATGTCACTTCTGAAAAGGGTCAAACACATGACGAGAATGATGTGATTACCTTAATCGGTGATGTGAAAATCGAGCAGCCAAGCACTAATGCTGAACCAGTCCCATTAAGCATTTATACCGAGAAGCTCACAGTTTCACAAAAAAAACAGCAGGTGACCACAGATTTAGCCGTGACGGCTACTCGCGGTTCTCAACAAGTTACCGCCCTAGGCATGACCATGAATTTAAACGATAAGATACTGCATCTTCATAACAATGTTAAAGGTCAATATAATCCTTAAAGACACTATCGTTAAACATGAAAAATAAATTTAAAAATATTATCAAACTCGCAACAGTATTCTTAGTTCATTCTATATTCATCTCAAGTGCGATAGCGCTGACAGACGACTCCACTAAACCTATAAATATACAGGCAGATTCGGCAGAAATTAATGATGCCACAGGCATTAGCACCTATCGTGGTAATGTAAAAATTACTCAAGGCAGCACCGTCTTAACAGGTGACATTGTGACACTTGAGACGGCAAATAAAAGAGTTCAGAAAATCATATCTGTAGGCAAACTGAGCACCTTCAAACAAACCACCGATGATGGAAGAAAAATTAATGCCGAAGCTGAAAAAATGGTTTACAGCATTACAGGGAATAAAATTGTTTTAACCACAAATGCAACACTAACTGAAGCGGGCAATACTTTTGCAAGTGACAAGATTACATTCTATACAGATAAAGAAATCGTTACCGCTGGCAGCTCATCTGGCAATGATCGAGTGAATATCACTGTTTTTCCAGAAACCATTAAAGAAGACACTCAACAATAAAAACACGAACGAATAATAGCTGTCATTACTACTAAAATATTTATATGAATACCCTGAGCGCAGAAAACTTGCGCATACAATTCAAATCTCGCCTAGTGGTCGATAACGTATCGCTTGCAATCAAATCCGGCGAAATTGTGGGCTTGCTTGGTCCCAATGGAGCAGGCAAAACCACCTGCTTTTATATGTTGGTGGGTCTTATACAATGCAATAATGGAAACATTAAGCTTGATGGGCAAGACATTACACGTATGCCTATGCACACTAGAGCCAAACAAGGCATTGGTTATCTGCCTCAGGAGGCATCGATATTTCGAGGATTGACGGTAGAGCAAAATATACTGGTTAGTCTTGAAGCAAGAGGCGCACTTAAAAAAAATCAGCGTAAGCAACAATGCAATGCATTACTTGCTGATTTACAAATCGAGCATATCCGTGACCATAAAGGCTTAAGCTTGTCTGGCGGCGAAAGAAGGCGTGCCGAGATTGCAAGAGCGCTTGCCATGCAGCCTAAATTTATTTTACTTGACGAACCGTTTGCAGGTGTAGACCCAATTTCAGTAAAAGATATTCAAAATATATTAAAAGAACTGCGCGACAAAGACATTGGCTTATTGATTACAGACCACAACGTACGTGAAACCTTAGGCATTTGTAACCACGCCTATATTCTCAACGAAGGGCGCTTGCTGGCGAAGGGAACACCAAACAGTTTATTGGACAACAAGGAAGTGCAAGACGTCTACCTCGGTTCAAACTTCACTCTTAACTAAAACCACAATCTCTTCATTTAACTCTCCTAATATCTGCATATAACATACAGCAGAGCTTACTACGGGTCGTATTCAGTCGATGAGCCGTAGATTTTTTTAGTATTTTGTAAGCAATTTCCGTGCCATAATTACTATCATGCTGAAACCTTCGCTTCAAATACGGTTAGGTCAACAGTTAACAATGACCCCACAATTGCAACAAGCTATACGCTTACTGCAACTCTCCTCATTGGAGCTTAAAATTGAAATTCAAGAAGCCTTTGAAACCAATCCCATGCTTGAGACCGAAGATGATCAAGCGCCGGAGGCCTCATCCCCTGAAGATCAACCCTCAAAAGAAGATGTCAGTGATGCTGCCGAGCTGGGCACAAACGAGAACTTACCTGATGAGCTACCCACTGATAGCCAATGGGATGATTATTACGAACCCAGTCAACCGACAACACAGAAAACTGAAGATTATTCTGCTTATTTAGAAAACCAAAGCGGTGACGATCAAAACTCGCTACAAGAACATTTATTATGGCAGCTTGAACTAAGCGCACTTACTGAGCTTGACCACCTAATTGCCATTACGCTAATTGATGCATTAGATGAGTCTGGTTATCTACAGGAATCAGTAGAAAATATTTATAAAAATTTAACACAAGACTATGAAGAACTAGAGTTAGATGAAGTTGAGGCTGTACTGAAATTTGTACAACGTCTAGATCCCATAGGTTCTGGGTCAAGAAATTTACAAGAATGTTTAAATATTCAACTGCAGCAGATGAGCGATGAAACCCCTTTTATCACTACTACACGTTTATTAGTTGATAAATATCTTGAGCTAGTTGCCACTAAAAATCACAAACAAATTATTAAACTCACCAAGCTGCCTCTCGAAGAAGTGGAAGATGCGATTAAGCTGATTCAATCATTAAATCCTAGACCCGGCGATCTAGTAAACACACAAAAATCTGAATACATTGTTCCTGACGTTTACGTTTCTAAATTTAAGGGAGTTTGGCTTGTAAGGCTCAACACAGAGAATGCACCGAAGTTACGTATAAATGATGTGTATTCAAGCTTGATAAAAGATTCCAGTCAAAGTAATGACGCAGAATATTTACGCAACCAACTACAAGAAGCACGTTGGTTTATTAAAAGCCTACAAAGTCGCAATGAAACTTTAATGCGTGTAGCCAATTCTATATTGCGCCGCCAGAGAGCCTTTTTTGAATATGGTGAAGAAGCTATGCGACCACTGGTGTTGCGAGATATTGCGGAAGAACTAGAATTACATGAATCCACTATATCTCGCGTGACTACAAACAAGTACTTAGACTGCGCACGAGGTGTTTTCGAGTTTAAATACTTTTTCTCAAGTCATGTCAACACAAATGATGGGGGTATTTGTTCTGCTACCGCAATTCGAGCCATGATCAAAAAATTAATCAAAACAGAACCACAAGCTAAACCTCTGAGCGATAACAAAATAGCGGCTATACTTGCACAAAATGGCATAACTGTGGCGCGCCGAACAATTGCTAAATACAGGGAATCCTTAGGCATACCATCATCTAGCGAAAGAAAGCAAATAATTTAATCAGTTTTAATCTAAGCACGACTGTGATTTACTATTGTTGTGAATGATTGAGGGAATAATTATGCAAATAAACATAACTGGCCAACATTTAAAAGTTACTTCATCTTTAAAAGAATATATTGAAAAGAAATTTGAAAAACTCACTCGACATTTTGATCACGTAATTAATATTCATGTAGTCTTAACGGTAGAGAAACTTGAACATCATGCTGAAGCATCACTTCAAGTCAGTGGTAACAAAATATTCGCAACTGCATCAAACGAAGGAATGTACGCTGCGATCGACAACTTAGTTGACAAACTAGATAGACAAATCGTTAAACATAAAGAAAAACAAAAAGATCATCATCAACGCGACGTCGAGCATCACGCTATAAATTAATTTATTTTTAATTTTCTCGCACAATGCAAATCAAAGATTTTATCTCTGAAGAAGGGATGGTTTTTTCTCCTTCTGTAACTAGCAAAAAAGCAGCGCTTGAAATGTTAAGCGATACGCTGACCTATCGGGATACCAATCTCAGCAAAAGCAAAGTTTTCGATGCGCTATTGGCACGCGAGAAACTAGGTAGCACAAGCCTAGGAGAAGGAATTGCTATACCTCATTGTCGCATGCCAGAAATCGAAAACATCAATGTAACCATGCTAAAGCTAGAAGAAGGTGTAGAATATGAAGCTAGCGATGACAAACCTGTTTTCTTTTTATTCTGCTTGGTAGTGCCAGAAGACTCGAACGATGACCACCTTGAGCTATTAGCAAGCCTGGCTGAACTTTTAGACAATAAACAACTCCGCAATTCAATTCAAAAATCTAGCAATGCCAGAGAGCTATACCAAATACTTACCCAAGATCCAAAGCATCTTGCCGCATAATTCATGCGCAATACGCGCTAGCTTTAGATTCAAATAGAGCTGTTTACACAACATGACAGCATCAAACACAAAAGATAGCAGCGTAGCGCTAAAAACCATTGATCTGTTTGCACAAAAGCAAGAAAGCCTAGATCTTCACTGGTGGTCTGGAAACAAAAACAGCAGCCTTGGCTTTACTCGCTTATCGTTTTCATCTTCAGAAATTGGGCTGGTAGGTTATTTTAATTTAATACACCCCAATCAAGCACAAATTCTTGGTGAGACGGAACTCAGATTTTTTAATAAAGCAGATAAAAACATATTACAAAATCTACTTACGCAACTATTCCAAAGAAAATCTGCTGCAATTTTTATCAGTGATGGACTTAGCCCTCCGGAAGGATTTAGAGAACAGTCATTAAAATATGATCTACCAATTATTTGCTCATCACTGTCGAGCAATGAATTAATAGACCAATTACGTCACTTTTTAACCCAAGCACTGGCAGAAAAAGAAATCCTGCATGGTGTATTTATGGAAGTCATCAGTGTCGGCGTGTTAATTACGGGTCAAAGTGGCTTGGGTAAAAGCGAGCTTGCACTAGATCTAGTGAGTCGCGGACATCGTCTAATAGCTGACGATGCGCCTGAATTTGCGCGCATTGCTCCAGAAACGGTAAATGGTACATGTCCAGAATTATTACAAAACTTTCTTGAAGTACGTGGCTTAGGTGTACTCAATATTCGCGAAATGTATGGCGACAGTGCGATAAAATCGAATAAATTCCTACGTCTTATTATCGAATTAATTCCACCAAAAATGAATGTGCCAAAAACAGAAGATCGACTAAGACTGTCAGAACGAAAAACCAATACACTTGGCGTAGACATTCCAACCATCTCTCTACCTGTTGCACCTGGTAGAAACTTAGCAGTGTTGGTTGAAGCTGCGGTGCGAAATCACTTGCTCACAAAAAATGGCTACAGTGCCAGCGAAGATTTTATAGAACGCCAAAAAAAATCAATGCAGTAATGACCATTAAATTAGTAATTATTAGCGGCCTATCTGGCTCAGGAAAATCCGTCGCCATCAATACACTCGAAGACGATGATTTTTATTGTATAGATAATATGCCGCTGAGCATGCTACTAACTTGTATCGAACACTTAACTACCAGTACAGATTCCATATACTATGAAAAAATAGCCATTGGTGTAGATGCGCGCAATGCTAGTAAAGATATAGTTTCTTTCCCAGATATTGTTACCGCTATAAAAAAACGAGGCATTGATCTAGAACTAATTCATCTAGAAGCCAATGAAGAAACGCTAATCCAGCGCTACAGTGAAACACGCCGCAAACATCCTTTAACTAAAAATGGCCTGCCTCTGGTTGAAGCGATCCAGATGGAAAAGCATATTCTCGAAGATCTAGTATTGCTCGCTGATCTACGTATCGATACTACTTCAACGAATATTCGCGAGCTACGCTCGATTATTACCGAACAAGTTTGTAAAAAAAAATCATCTGAACTGACTATATTGTTGCAGTCCTTTGGGTTTAAATATGGTGCACCAAAAGACTCAGATTATGTATTCGATGTGCGCTGTTTACCCAATCCCTATTGGGAGAAATCACTGCGCGAACTAACAGGCAAAGACACTGAAGTCATTGAGTATTTACAATCACATAACGAAGTTAAACAAATGATCGATTCTATTTCGAATTTTATTGAAACGTGGTTACCCTTGTTTGCAAAAGAAAACCGCAGTTACTTGAGCGTTTCCATTGGATGTACGGGTGGGCACCATCGTTCCGTGCATGTAACTGAATATTTATCCAATCGATTCAATAGTTTTAATGACACTCATGTCACTGTACGACATCGAGATTTAGATACTTAGATGACCGTTTCAATTCTCATCATTACTCACGGTAATATAGGCAAAGAACTCCTTGCTACCGCTAAAACCATGCTGGGCAAGTTACCGCTAAAATGCGAGACGCTAACTGTATCCAACGCCTGCAATCCAGATAAATTGATGCTCGAAGCACAACGCATATGCAAAAAAATTGATGACGGGGATGGTGTATTAGTACTTACTGATATTTTTGGCTCTACACCAAGCAATATTTGCAATAAGCTTAAACGTGACTCCGATATAAATGTACATGTAATAGCAGGCCTGAACTTGCCAATGCTGATTCGAGCACTGAACTATCCGCAACTCAAATTGAATGACATCATCGATAAAGCACTTAGCGGCGCACATGACGGAATTATCGATTGCCAAGCACCTGATTAACCACAACAAAGCAATCAGGGATAGGTAAGATTTGTGATAAGTAAAGACCTGACGGTAGCGAACAAACTTGGCTTACATGCGCGTGCCGCCGCAAAAGTAGTTGCCTTGGCATCAAATTTTGCGAGTGAGATATCTTTGCAAAAAGGTAATAGAAAAATTAACGGAAAAAGTATAATGGGCGTAATGATGCTAGCAGCCAGTCAGCACACCATTGTAAATGTGGTAGTCACTGGAGAAGATGAACAACAAGCTATGACAGAGATAGAGAATTTATTTAATAATCTTTTCGATGAAGAAGAATAAGGCAAACAACTAAACATATATGGCGTTAATCGTATCTGGCATCGGCGTATCAAGAGGCATTGCTATTGGCAATGTGCACCGACTTAATCGCGGCGCACCAGAAGTTTTTGAACGCAAGCTAGAAGAACATGAGATTGATGCGGAAATAGCGCGCTTTCAAGACGCTGTAGACGGTGCAGCCGAGCAACTGCGCGGCATACGCGACACCATCCCTGAAGATGCACCAAAAGATGTAGCTGCGTTTATCGATTCCCATCTGTTAATGGTCAAGGACTCGATGCTTCGCAAGGTACCCATAGAGATTATTCAAGAACAACAATGCAATGCTGAATGGGCATTGAAACAACAACGCGATAAATTAGAAGCCGTGTTCGAGCAAATGGAAGATGACTATTTGCGCACACGTCTTAACGATATCGAACATGTCATCAATCTAATTCAGCAAATCCTTAAAGACCAGCAATTCACCATGCAAATAAAGCTGCAACCCCTCAAGGGCAGCATCATTGTTGCAGATGATCTCACCCCGGCAGATACGGTAGTCATGCAAAACCAAAACATTGCTGGCTTCATTACCGAGCTCGGCGGTCCATTATCACATACTGCAATTTTAGCAAGAAGCTTAGGTATTCCAGCGGTAGTGGGCATTCAAAGTGCTCGCACATTGCTACAACAAGAAGAACAGTTGGTACTAGATGGTAGCAGCGGCATGGTACTCGTCGGTGCTGATGAAAACACCGTAAAAGAGTTCCGACAAATACAGCGTGAACAGAAAGATGCACGACGCAAGCTTGGTTCGCTTAAAAATATTTCTGCTAAAACCAAAGACGGTCAACGCATTAGCCTACAAGCCAACATTGAGCTTGCGGAAGATATCAGCGCACTTAAAAAATCCGGTGCAGATGGTGTTGGGCTTTATCGCACAGAATTTTTATATATTGATCGCGAAACACCTGCTGATGAAACCGAACAACTCAGCGCCTATCGAAAAATTATTCGTGTCCTAAAGGGTAAGCCATTAACCATTCGCACATTAGACTTAGGTGGCGATAAAGAATTTGATCCTGAATTCCAAGGGCCGTTAACTCAAAACCCTGCATTGGGCTTACGCGCAATACGAAGATCATTAAAAGATACCGAACTATTCAAGCAACAGCTGCGTGCAATATTGCGTGCCTCTGCGAGTGGCCCGGTTAGAATTTTGTTACCGATGATCACTAGCGATACCGAACTTGTACAGTCTTTATCACTGTTAGACCAAGCCAAACACGAATTAAAAAGTGAAAGCAAAAATTTTGATGCAGACATCCTGGTTGGCGCCATGATCGAAGTACCCGCTGCAGCCATATCTGCCAATATTTTTGCAAAGCAACTTGATTTCTTATCGATTGGCACAAACGATTTAATTCAATACACCTTAGCGATTGATCGGATTGATGATCAAGTAAACTATTTATACGATCCTTTACATCCTTCTGTGCTAAAGCTAATCAACATCACACTACAAGCCGGTCGTCGAGCCGGTATACCAGTTGCTATGTGTGGCGAAATGGCTGGAGATCCACGTTATACGCGCCTGCTCTTAGGACTGGGTCTACATGAGTTCAGCGCACATCCTTCCACTTTGCTGGAAATTAAACAAATTATTAATAAAAGCAAAATATCAGAGCTTGAGAAACAGGCAAAGAAAATCTTAAGCACAACTGTGCCAAGTAAAATTGCTCCAATGGTAGACGCCCTTAACGCGTAGCCTGTCTGACCACACACCTCCCTTAATCTGTTTATACTTTGGCAAGTCGCGTGCGACCGGTTACACTTGCCGCGCGCATAAATTAAATCAGTTGGTGTTTCATGCCTGATACCGTTATTCAACTCCAAGACCAAACTTTAAAGGTCATTGGTGACGCATTACAAAGCGGCACTATGCAGCGTGCGCGCAGAATTTTGAATGCACTACATCCTGCAGAGATTGCAAATTTACTCGAAGCTTTACCCCATTCCCAACGTGGCATTGTGTGGAACATGCTAGACCACGATGACGATGGCGAAATCTTATTGAATGTGGGTGACGAAGTACGAAATGGTTTAATCCAAAACATGGATAGTGATGCGCTAGTATCCGCCACCGAAGGCATGGAAATGGATGACTTGGCAGACCTGCTGGCCGACCTGCCTGACACCGTTACAGAACAAGCACTTGCTGGCATGGATTATCAAGATCGACTGCGCTTGGAAGCGGTACTCGCATACCACGAAGATACTGCTGGCGGTTTAATGAATACCGATACCGTAACAGTTCGTCGTGATGTAACACTTGATGTTGTACTACGCTACTTACGCACCAGAGGCAATTTGCCTCACGCTACAGATTCATTATTCGTAGTCGATCGCTACGATCATTACATAGGCACACTTCCACTTACTTCTGTACTCACCAACAAACCAACTGAGCTTGTACGAGATATCATGGTGGACGATGTTGAAGCATTTTCTGCAGACACCGAAGACAATGTTGTCGCAAAATCTTTCGAAGATCTGGATCTCCTCTCTGCAGCAGTAGTCGATGAAAATAATAAACTCATTGGCCGTATCACGGTGGATGACGTGGTAGACGTAATCCGTGAAGAAGCTGAACGCTCTTTATTCAGCATGGCAGGTCTATCAGAAGAAGAAGACTTATTTGGTCCAGTCGTACCTTCCACGCGCCGCCGTGCAATTTGGTTAGGTGTTAATTTAGCTACCGCGTTCCTCGCAGCCTGGGTGATCAGTTTATTTCAGCCTACTTTAGAAAAAATAATTGTATTAGCCATTTTAATTCCTGTGGTTGCCAGCATGGGCGGCATTGCGGGTAGCCAAACCTTAACGCTAGTGATACGCGGCATTGCCACAGGTCAAGTTGGACGCAGCAATTCCAGATTACTGTTAACCAAAGAGCTAGCCGTAGGCTTTTTGAATGGCATGGTATGGGCTATTGTCGTGGCTATCGTTGTAGTGCTTTGGTTTAAAGATATAAAAATGGGTGGCATTATCGCTGCAGCCATGGCGGCAAATTTAATCTGCGCAGCACTCGCAGGCGTAACCATTCCTATAATTTTACACAAACTCAAGATTGATCCTGCTCTCGCAGGAAGTGTTGTGCTTACAACAATTACCGATGTAATTGGAATTTTTGCTTTCTTAGGTCTTGCCACTTGGTTGCTTATATAATTATCGAATCTTAACTATATACATTTTGTCTCCACCCTTAATCCTCTCTTTAGTCGGACTTAGTATTGTTATCTGGCTTACCACAAAGCACCTTCGTCAACGCAAACAAAAACAACTACTCCAAAAACCGTTGCATTCTGACTGGATTGCAATTCTACAAAACAATGTAGCGCTGTATTCAATGCTTCCTGATGCCTTACGCGATGAACTGCATGGTCACATACAAGTATTTTTAGACGAAAAAGAGTTCATTGGCCAAGGCATTCAAATAACAGATGAAATAAAACTAACTATTGCAGCCAACGCATGCATTTTATTGCTGCAAGGAGAAAATCGTAGCTTCCCAGAATTCACATCCGTCATTGTGTACCCAGATACTTATGTTGCAACACAAACAAAACAAGATGGCCTAGTTGAGCATCAAGAATATAGTTCGCGCGCCGGGGAGTCCTGGATGCGAGGCCCTATTGTATTGTCCTGGCAGGATGTAGTGCGAGGCTCACATTACCCAAGAGATGGACACAATGTAGTTTTGCATGAGTTTGCGCACAAGTTAGATGAGCAAAATGATGTTATGGATGGCCTCCCATTATTAAGAGACAAAGCTGATTACGCAGAATGGACCAAGGTTTTCAGAAAAGAATATACGAATTTAATAAAACGCGCCAAACGCAATAAAAACAGCGTTCTTGATGAATATGGAACTACCTCACCTCCAGAGTTCTTCGCAGTAGCCACTGAATCATTCTTTGAGAAACCGAGACGCATGCAAAAGAAATTACCAGATTTATATACACAGCTGAAAATATTTTATCGTGTCGACCCAGCAACTTGGCATCGATAAATCTCATTGCCATAAGCAAAAAACGTTCACTTTCTTGGGTCTAACCTCTCTCTAGCCATCAAATTGCTGTTACAATTTTTTAAGAATTTGTACAGGAGAAACCCATGAGTAACGAAAATTATACTAAGTCAACCATAACCACAGCATCCTATGAACCCTTCATGGTCAGCGACAAACAGGCAGGCGAAGTCCATTGGTTAACCACAACTAACTCAAGTGGAGAAGCCACCTACTCCGGATTATGGCGCTGCGAACCGATGACTTTTGAATACGAATTTCCTGGCGATGAATTTATCCAGGTGCTAGATGGAGATTTGTTAATTGAAATACCCGGTGAAGAAGATGTCCACCTACAAAAAGGCGAGATCGCAGCCTTTAACAAAGGTTTGAAAACCACCTGGACAATTCAAAACTCTTTCAAAAAATTCTTTGTAATTTCGAATTGTTAACTCATTGGTTTACTGAATGTCTGCTTACGACTCAAAGCGTGAGCACAGGACGTGCGAATTTGAGTCGCATCAAGGATGATGCGAACAAATCAAGCCTCTTTTATAATGTCCGCTAACGACCCAAAGCGGACATTAGCAGAATAAAAGATTTAACTTGATGCAGGTATTTCCTGGAAATTTTTTAAGATTGATAATTGATGGTATCGCGCAGCAAATTGTATGCCCAGTTAGATTCTCTTGAATCTGAACTGAAAAATAACATAGTCCCTCATCTAGAGGCGGCAGCTAATGGCAATAATGATTTAGTATTTTGTGTGGAAAAATTTAACCCATTTAGTGAACTGAAAGGAAAGACTGATAAAACTACAGAAGGCTTAGTTAATATAGGCGTGAAAATTCTTGTGCTCAAGAACAAACTAAGCGAACCCTCGGAAGGTTCAATTGCGAAACGGATCTGCTGGTATTGTCACGAGTGGGGCAACCTAGATAATTCCCGCCGAAAAAGTGCGCAAGACTTAGCCAAACAATTTCTAGAAGAAATCAATAACGATCGAATCATTAAATAGAGTAATGAAAAGCCAAGCTATTAAACTAGTTGCGGAATGACCTCTATTAACCTCAAGCAACCACTTAAGCCTTTGGCAAGGTAACGCCCGTCTGGCCTTGGTACTTTCCACCACGGTCTTTATATGAGGTTTCGCAAACTTCATCCGACTCAAAGAAAAGCATTTGCGCAACACCCTCATTAGCATAAATTTTTGCGGGCAATGTCGTTGTATTAGAGAACTCTAGCGTTACATGCCCTTCCCACTCTGGCTCAAGTGGCGTGACATTCACGATGATGCCGCAACGCGCATAGGTAGACTTACCTAAACAAATGGTGAGCACTGAACGTGGGATGCGGAAGTATTCTACTGTGCTAGCTAATGCAAATGAATTAGGGGGAATCACACATTCGCTAGCATGCAAATCAACAAAGCTACTTTCATCAAAACTTTTTGGATCGACAACCGCAGAATTAATATTGGTGAAGATTTTAAAATGCTCGGCACAACGCACATCGTAACCGTAACTAGATGTACCGTAGGAGATCATTTTACCATTACCGTTCTCTCGAACTTGGCCTGACTCGAAGGGTTCAATCATGCCGTGCTGTTCCGCCATTTCGCGAATCCAGCGATCAGATTTTATCGCCATAAAGCTTTAGTTGTACTTAATTAAATGAAAATTAATTAGATGAGCCGCCGATGTAAGGCAACTTCAACTCATCTGTTTTAGTAAAAGGAATATTAAATAAACGCGTTTGTATACTGCCACTAAAATTATATGAAGCTACACCCGTTTCCAATACCTTTGGAATGGTTTCTAAAATTGATGCGTAGCTAATTCGCACAGGCACATCAATTTTTCCACTGCCTAATGCCGGTGCCGACATGTTAGAGGTATTTTCACCACTTAATATATCGGTGCCTGCCAAACTCATTGTGTAATCCAAACCTTGAGCATTTAATGCAAAATTATTTGGGTTTTCTACATTTAATGTAAGCAAAGCCGTTAAACCAGATAACGTTGCATCTTCTATCTCAATCGCATCGATGAACACTTTTGGCTGAATTGGGTTAAGACGTTTATCTAAGG
>CAXMUG010000024.1:0-3728 GCA_964196535.1 uncultured Mycobacterium sp.
CAGAAAAAAATAATTTAATTCGCATAATAAATGCACGTGCAGTTAGGCTTTTTCATGAAGACGCACAAGTCAGTATCTATGATGGAAACAAAAACCTACTGGTCGAAAAAAAACTAACTGCAATTACAGTTGGTCTGCCAAACCATAAAGACGCGATCGAATATTTTCTTGGTTGGTTATCGCAACAAGTGAATATTAATTTGGTCGCAGTAGGACACAGGGTTGTGCATGGTGGCGCTAAATACGCTAAGCCAGTATTAATTACTGATGAGGTTAATAAAGATCTACATAGTTATCAGCCGCTAGCGCCTTTACATCAACAACATAATTTAGCACCGGTAGAAATCGTTAAAGATCTCTACCCCGACTTATTGCAAATTGCTTGCTTTGACACTGCTTTTCACCAATCTATGCCGGAAGTTGCAAAACGTTTTGCATTACCGAAGAAATATTTTAACGATGGGGTTAGGCGATATGGATTTCATGGCTTGTCATATGAGTATATTGTCGAGAGTCTTAATGCACAGCAAAACATCGACAGTAAGAAGATCATCATTGCTCATCTAGGGAATGGCGCCAGCCTGTGTGCGGTTGCAGATAAAAAATCAATCGCAACGACAATGAGCTTTACACCCTTGGATGGTTTAGTTATGGGTACGCGTTGTGGCGATCTAGATCCGGGTGTTGTATTGCATTTAATGAAGCACTATTCAATGAGTGCTGAGGAAATTACAGATCTGCTCTACAAAGAGTCAGGCTTGCTAGGAGTGTCGAATGAAAGTAACAATATGCGTACATTATTAGCTTCTAGTTTTCATGCATCTTTGGAAGCGGTTGAATTATTTTGCTATCAAGTGAATCGCCACATTGGCACCTTAGTAGCTGAGTTAGGTGGTGTGGATCAACTGGTATTTACAGCAGGTATTGGCGAAAACTCGCCAGTTATTCGTGAAAAAATATGTGCACTTGCTAATTGGCTTGGTCTCGCGCTGGATCACCGGGCTAATGAGCAAGGTCAAGATACAATTAGTAACCAGGAAAGTTCTGTGGAAATATCTGTAATTCCCACCAATGAAGCACTGATGATAGCAAAACACGTTTTACGAATTTACAAAAATTCATAATTTTATTTGTGTAATATTTGAATACAATTGATATAAACAAGATATCTAACAAGTCTGACATTAATAATATGTAGGTGAATATATGAATGTGCTCGAAATGCTTTTGTAATCACAAAAGGGTGGACCTCTGGATGCTTTAACCTCCATGTCAGGATTAAAATCTAACCAAATGCAAAAATTACTTGGGCAAGTTATACCTGTGCTTGCTGGCGGAATAAAAAATGGTACAACTACACAAAGTGGGCTCGAAGGGTTAATGGGAGCCTTAACTTCTGGTAATCATGATCGTTACTATGTTCAACCCGATTCATTGAATAGTCAAAATACACTTCTTGATGGTAACGGAATCTTAGGTCATATTTTAGGAAATAAAGATGCTAGTCGAGGTCTAGCGGGTCATGCTGCATCTAATACAGGAATTGATTCAGCATTGATTAAAAAACTATTGCCAGTAATTGCAACCGTTGTGATGGGTGCTATGAATAAGCGTGCATTATCTGATGGTTTATTTGGCCCCCAACAGGCCGCACCTTCTAATAATGAAATGATGGATCTGCTAAGTGGATTTTTAGATGTAGGCGGTGATGGTTCAATAATGGATGATGTTCTAAGGATAGGTGCTAAGGCGCTAGTTAATTAAACATGTATTTACACATGCTCAAATAAAACCCATATGAGAAGAAGCGCATATAGATATGGACGTGGTGGTAGCCGTCGTGGAGGTGCGCTGCGATTATTGCCGATTGTTTTATTTGGTTTGTATCTCGCGTATTACTATTTTAGTAATCAAGAAGAAGTTGCTATGACTGGGCGCTCGCAGCTAATAGACATTTCTCAAAAACAGGAAATGGCATTAGGTTTAGAAAGCTATCAACAAATTTTATCGCAAGCGAATGTCTTACGCTCCGGTCAAGCTGTAGATCTTGTGCGTGAAATTGGTTACCGCTTAGCGAAAGTGATCGACCGCCCGGCATGGTGCTGAACGTATGGCACATCAAAAGCTTGTTCAATACGGAAGTATGGCGGCAGGAATGGCTCTTGGTTCTATGGATGAGGGCACACAAAAGATGGTGGTGGGTGCCTTGGGCATGGGTGCTCAGTATGGCGTACTACTGCCATTTTCTAGAAAGCATGAATCAGAAGCAGACTATATGGGGCTTATTTATTTGGCTAGAGCATGTTTTGATCCACGTGAAGCACCCAAGATATGGGAAAGAATGGCAGAACATAGCAAAGGACAACCTTCGGAATTTATGTCGACTCACCCAAGTCATGAAACGCGCATTAGATTACTAAATGAATGGATGTCAGAAGCCCTAGAAGTTCGAGAGAGATGTTGCAGTTCGTAACCATAAGAGTTCGCCTCTAAACTGAATGATATGTATATGTGAGTTATGCTTTTGGTTAGAAAATGGTTGACGTATAATGCGCAAAATCTAAGAGAAATGCAGTCTGCACAATACTTAAAAGTCAGACTAAATTATCATATTAAATTTAATTAACTTTATTGGAGAAGTCGATGAAAATTAAGAAAATTTTCACTACAGTTATATCCATCGCTATTCTGGCGAGTTCGCATACGATTTTCGCGGATAACCACGCTATGAAAGAAGCGGGTGAAATGGACGAGAAAGCAGGCGAAATGGCAAAAGATTCTGGAAGTGCTGCCGTAACCACTATTAAAAACGTAACAAATGATGCTTCTTCTGCATTACCAAATGCTAAAGCTGGCGAGTGTTATGCAAAAGTAATTATCCCTGCTGAATATAAAACTGAATCACAAACAGTAACGGTTAAAGAAGCATCTTCTAAAATCGAGATCATTCCTGCCAAGTATGAGTGGGGACAAGAAAAAGTATTAATCAAAGAAGCTTCAAAGAAATTAATACCAGTGCCTGCTACTTATGTAAATGTAAGTGAGAAGGTATTAGTTACACCTGCAGAAAAAATATGGACGCGTGGTTCAACTAAAAAGGCAGCCCGTGCAAATGCGTCTGGGTTGGCGGGAGCAGCTGCAAACGGTTTAAACCTTGCTGATGCTAAAGTAGGCAGTTGTTATGCTGAATATAGTATTCCATCGCAATACAAAACAGAAGCGCAAAAAGTTTTAAAATCTGAAGCCTCCGCTAAAATTGAAATTATTCCAGCTAAATATGAATGGTCTACGGAAAAAGTTTTAGTTAAAGAAGCGTCTGCAAAACTTATCGAAATCCCAGCAATGTATGAAACGGTTACTGAAAAAGTATTGGTTAAACCTGCTACTACAGAATGGAAAAAAGGGCGCGGTCCAGTTGAAAGATTGGATGGAAGTACTGGTGAGATTATGTGTTTGGTGGAAATTCCAGCTGTTTACAATACGGTAAGTAAGCGCATGTTGAAAAGCCCATCTTCTACTAAGAAGGTAGAGATTCCTGCTGAATATAAAGTTGAGAAAGTTCGCAAATTGGTAACGCCACCTAAAGAAAAGAAAATTGAGATTCCTGCAACTTACGAAACGGTAACTAAGCGCATTAAGACTGCTGATGAAAAAGTAATGTGGGCCATTAAAGGCAGCAGTGCTGGTGGAAATGGTAAGGCAACAGGCTCGACCTTGTGTCTTAAAGA
>CAXMUG010000025.1:0-11481 GCA_964196535.1 uncultured Mycobacterium sp.
GGGGATGGTAAATCTTTACCAGATATAGTAATAATGCGATTTTTTTCAGCAATATATTTGCTTACAGTGTGAATAAGGGCAGTTTTACCTTTTCTCGCATCACCGGTAATTAAAATCACTCTTTTATCTTCATGCAATGCAGTGAGTACTGATTCATACACGCTTCTAAGCTTTTTTTTGGGCGCAGAATAATTAGCAGAAGATTCTTCTGATGACGTTGTAGCGCTTGGAATAACAGTACTCATGTATCTGAGATTTGGTAGATTTTTGCTTAAGATTTTCTGTTAGGGATAATAATATAGTACATATATAGATTACCAAGAAGACTTCAAAGAAAAAATTCGTTATATCAAGTAAATACTTAATTTAGCTTTGTTTTTAGTATGAGGCCAATTATATCCCATATAAAATATAGGTATATTATTGGGTTACGATAGATATCCTTGCCACTTTAAGTAAGATGCAGCTATTGCTTAAGTATGAGAATAAAAATAATTAAGCAAGATTTGCCTATGGACTATTCTGTTTTTATTAAAGCAATATTGGCCAAAAATTGTCTATATACATACAATTGGAAATTGGGCAGTAAAAAATTCTAAACTGCTACCGGTTTTAATAAATTTATAACAATAAACACTGTGTTTGAAAGACATGGTGTTTGATTGTGCAAGGAGAAATTGTGAGTAATAAAACACAGCAGGGCTTTTCAACCCGCGCCATTCATGCTGGAGCAGCACCAGATCCAACTACAGGGGCACGCGGCACGCCTATTCATCAATCAACGGCATTTGTATTTAAAGATGCAGATCATGCTGCAAGGTTATTTGGTTTAGAGGAATTTGGATTTATTTACTCGCGCCTAACCAATCCAACTACGAGTGTCCTTCAAGATAGAATGGCAAGCCTTGAAGGTGGAGTAGCAGCTGTCTGTACGGCTTCCGGTCATTCCGCACAACTGCTTGCGTTATTTGCCCTAATGAATAGCGGTGATGAATTTGTGGCTTCCAATAAACTCTATGGCGGGTCTATCACTCAGTTTGGCCATAGTTTTAAAAAATTTGGTTGGATAGTAAATTTTGTTGATCCCACAAATCCAGAAAACTTCCGTAAAGCGATTAATGAGAAAACCAAAGCAGTATTTACAGAAAGTTTGGCAAATCCAGGTGGTGTGGTGTGTGATATTGAGGCGATTGCAAACATTGCACATGAAGCAGGTATACCACTGATTGTTGATAACACACTACCATCGCCTGCATTATGCCGACCGATTGAATATGGCGCTGATATCGTTGTGCACTCAACGACTAAGTTTATTTCTGGCCATGGCAATGCCATGGGCGGTGTTGTTGTAGATAGTGGCAACTTCGATTGGTCGCAAAATGACAAATTCCCAGGTCTGGTAAAAAACTGCGAGGCTTACCAAGGGATAAATTTTCATGAAACCTTTGGTAACATGGCCTATGCCGTATTTTGTATTGCGGTAGGGTTGCGTGATTTGGGCCCTACTATGGCGCCGATGAATGCATACTTAACTATTACAGGTGCTGAAACTTTGCCATTGCGTATGCAAAAGCATGCAGATAATGCTCTAGAGGTTGCGAAGTGGCTACAAGGGAATTCAAAAGTTACATGGGTGTCATATGCAGGTCTTCCTGATAGTGAATTTCATGCATTAGCCAAAAAATATTGCCCTGATGGTGCCGGGGCTGTATTCACCTTTGGTGTTAAAGGCGGCTACGACATGGGCTTAGGAATTGTGAGTAATTGCAAGTTACTCTCGCATCTTGCAAACATTGGTGACACACGTTCATTGATTATTCATCCTGCCTCTACAACCCACCGCCAACTTACAGAAGAGCAACAAATTTCAGCTGGAGCAAGGCCAGAGGTGGTGCGCTTATCAATTGGTTTAGAAGATGCTGCTGATATTATTGCTGATCTTGATCAGGCAATTGCTGCGAGCAGTTAAACCGTTCTTAGAAATTCCTAGAAAGTAACCCTTCTCTTTTCACTGCACAAGTAATATTGCTTGTGCAGTCCTATTTTTCGTTATGCACATATTTTAAATCCTCAAACAGGTTGGCCTGTGAATAGTTTAGCCACCGCTAGTGTCTATGCTGAACAATGTGTAGTGGCAGGAACATCTTCCACTATTGCAATGTTAAAAGGTGAGCAGCAAGGGCCTGCTTGGTTAGAGCAACTCGGTTTACCTTATCTATGCATGAATCAGAATGAGGAAATTTTTGGCACACTCAAACGTGTAACCAGCGCAGAAGAATAATCCACATGGAAGGAGTAATTCTCTGGTTTGATAAAACGTAGTAACACCGAGAATTGATTGAGTCCTAAAAGTGTGACCACCTTCACAAGAAAACATAGCAATACGAGCATTTATTAATGCTTTGCTACCACTTATAGAATAAAAGAGTTACTATTTCATTGCCACATTGTTCCAACTCCAGTGGCAAACTGAAAGCCTTGTGGATGGATCCACGGGGCTTTCTTATATCTAAATTCAAACTTTTTTTATTGAGTTAAAAACTCTTCAATCTGTTCAGCATTTTCTTCAGCATCTTTTTCGCCTAACTCTATTAATCGATTTAAATAATCTGGTTGGAACATTAATAAAGAAAGTGAGTCCGGACTTTTTGTATCACGTGTACCAAATCCACGGGTAAAATATCGAAATGGTTGCGGTAGTTTTACTTCATATTGGCTGGCTAGTTTTCCTAAATCTTCGCTAGGCCGGAGGATCAGAAGCCCAACTTTATTTAATTCTTCGCGTGTTTTTTCGTTAACTTCATCATAGAGCATATTGATGCGACTCATGTTTGCAGCATCATAATCAAGTAAATCTAAAAATATGGAATCGAGTAAAATCCCAATGATTTGTGCTACAGGTGCAAATTCTCCTATCATCGTTTCATCAGGTATAATTTCACCGCCACGATAACGTGTCGAAATTGCGAGTATTTTTTTTGCGCCTAAATGCATAGTAGGTGAAAGAGGTGCAATCGAACGTATTCCTCCATCACCATGCCAGCCATCATCGAGCTTTATAGCAGGAAACACTAAAGGCAAGGCTGTTGATGCCATTACATGTTCAACTGTAATCTCAGCACTCTCGCTGCGTCTTCTTGGCCTTTGCCAGTGTTCTTCTACATGGCCTTGCACCCAAGTGATGGCTTTTCCCGTTCCATAATTAGTGCTCGATATTCCTAAAACTTGTAAGTGACCCTTATCAATATTTTCTTGAATACCATGTATTCTATCGGTAGCCTTGGAGGCTAATTTTTTTTCTAAAAATTGTCGCAATGGATCGCTATCTAATAAACTGCGTTTGCGTGGTCCCATGTGGCTACCACCAAGAATAAAACTTAAGCCCCAGCGAAAAAAGTTTGAAAAGAAGAAGCCACTATCCGTGTGAAATACTTTATCCGTAGTAAGTTCTTGCCATAGTTCCGCAAGCTGCTCCACTGCCTCACTAAATGTGCCTTGATAAGCCGCAAGGTGTGCAGCATTAACTGCTCCTGCAGAAACACCTGTGATAATGGGCGGATGGAAGTCACTATGATTCTTGCAAATGTAACGTAATACGCCCACTTGATAAGCAGCTCGTGCACCACCACCAGTCATGGCTAAGCCAAGACCTGAATTAATTGAAGATGACATATTTTTTGACAGTCAAAGTAAGCATATAAAGTTGTTCAGGGTCTATTAAATATAGAGTAGAGTATTAATTCTTACTTTAGGTGAAAGGGTTTTTATGCAAATGCTTTCAAAATACTTATAGTGACGGTATCTTATCGCCATGATTTAGTATTGCCTAGTCTTCAAGTTAGCCAGCGCAATAATCTATTACTTAAGTGGCCAGATGAACGATATTGACCCTCAAGAAACACGAGAATGGATAGATTCTTTACGCGCAATTCTTGAGCATGATGGAGAGGATCGCGCGCATTTCATCATCGAACAACTCATTAATGACGCTCGATTAGCGGGTGTAAATCTACCTTTTAGAAATACAACTGCATACGTTAATACAATTCCTGTAGATGAAGAAGAACGATTGCCAGGTGATCCAAGAATGGAGCATCGGGTTCGTTCTTTAGAACGGTGGAATGCTTTAGCCACCGTAATTAGAGCCAATAAAAAATTTCCTGAACTTGGTGGACATATCTCTACCTATGCTTCTGCAGCTACGCTAATGAGCATAGGTTTCAATCATTTTTTCCGTCCGGCTAGAGAAGGTTTTGCTGGGGATTGCGTTTATTTTCAAGGGCATGCTGCACCAGGTGTCTATGCACGAGCCTTTTTGGAAGGCCGGCTAAGTGAGGAGCAATTACAAAATTACCGTCGCGAAGTTGAAGGCAAAGGTTTGTCTTCCTACCCTCATCCGTGGTTGATGAAAAACTTTTGGCAATTTCCAACCGTATCGATGGGTTTGGCTGGGATTATGGGAATCTATCAAGCGCGTTTTATGGAGTACTTACATGATCGCGGCATCATCGATAAAAGCAATCGTAAGGTATGGGTGTTTACCGGTGATGGTGAAATGGATGAACCTGAATCCTTAGGTGCCATATCTTTGGCTGCGCGTGAAGAGCTAGATAATTTAATTTTTGTAATCAATTGCAACTTGCAGCGCTTGGATGGGCCGGTGCGTGGTAATGGAAAAATAATTCAAGAGCTAGAAGGCGTGTTTCGTGGTGCAGGTTGGAATGTTATTAAGGTGGTGTGGGGTGAGAATTGGGATCCTCTACTCGCTAAAGACAAAGATGGCTTTTTGCGTATGCGCATGGAAGAAGCATTGGATGGTGATTACCAAAATTATCGTGCCAAAGGTGGCGCGTATGTGCGCGAACACTTCTTTGGTAAATATCCGGAACTAGAAAAAATAATTGAAAACATGACCGATGATGATATCTGGCGTTTAAATCGTGGCGGTCATGACCAACAAAAAGTATATGCTGCCTATGCGGCGGCCATGAAGCATACCGGGCAACCTACTGTGATTTTGGCCAAGACCGTTAAAGGTTATGGGCTGGGTAAAAGTGGTGAGAGCATGAACATCGCTCACCAGTTAAAGAAACCGACTAAAGATTCTCTTGAAGCATTTCGTGATCGATACCGTATTCCAATAAGTGATGAAGAGTTGGAAGAGGTACCTTTTTATAAGCCACCAGCCGATAGTCCTGAAATGCTGTATATGAAGCAGTTGCGTGAACAGTTGCAAGGTGAAATACCTAAACGCAATCAAAGCGATATTAATTTAGAAATCCCATCGATCGAAGTCTTTAAAGATGTAATTTCAGGAAGTGATGGTCGAGAGAATTCTACCACTATGGCGTTTGTAAGAGTCTTAATTGCATTGACACGTGATAAAGAAATTGCAAAATATGTAGTACCTATCGTGCCAGATGAAGCGCGCACGTTTGGTATGGAAGGACTATTTCGAAGCTTGGGTATCTATGCACATAAAGGACAGTTATATGACCCGGTAGATGCTGATCAAGTGATGTATTACCGTGAAGATCAAGCCGGACAAATTCTGGAAGAAGGTATTAATGAAGCGGGCGCCATGTCCTCATGGATTGCTGCCGCAACCTCCTATAGTAATCATGATGTTCCGATGATTCCGTTTTATATTTATTACTCTATGTTTGGTTTTCAACGTATTGGAGATTTGGCTTGGGCGGCCGGAGATAGTCGCGCGCGTGGGTTTTTAATCGGCGGTACTGCCGGTAGAACGACATTGGCGGGTGAAGGCTTACAACACCAAGATGGCCATAGCCATATATTGGCTTCAACCATTCCTAATTGCCGTGCATACGATCCTACCTATGCGTATGAGCTTGCGGTGATTGTGCATCACGGATTGCAAACCATGTTTGTGAATAAGGAAGACTATTATTATTACATTACCGTAATGAATGAGAACTATGCGCAACCTGCTATGCCTGAAGGTTGTGAAGAAGGAATCATTAGTGGTATGTATAGTTTGCAAACCACTCAAGCGAAATCACACCACGTTCAACTTCTGGGGAGTGGTGCAATTTTACGAGAGGTGATTGCGGCGGCTGAATTATTGCAGAAAGACTATTCCATAACGTCCGACATTTGGAGTGTTACCAGTTTCAATCGCTTGCGTCGTGATGGAATGGAAGTGCAGCGCTGGAATATGTTACATCCCGATGCAGAGCAAAAAGTGTCGTATGTTGAAAAATGCCTAGAGGGCAAAAAAGGGCCGGTGATAGCGGCTTCGGATTACATGAAAATATATGCTGATCAAATTCGTCCATATATAAAATCAAACTATGTAGTATTAGGTACAGACGGTTTCGGGCGCAGTGATACGCGTAAGCAGCTACGATATCACTTTGAAGTAAACGCGCATTACATAGTCATTGCTGCCCTCTATAGTTTGATTGAAGAAGGCGCGCTTGAAAAATCAATTTTAACTACAGCGATGCAGAAATACGGCATCGATCCTGATAAAGCTGATCCAGCAGTATCTTAATATTTAACTAGAGTGTTTTGTGAGAGATGTAAAAAATATTCCGCTTACCGATATTGCAGAATTTGATTCTGTTGATGTAATTGAGGTATTAGTTAAAGTAGGTGATGAGGTGGCTATCGATCAGCCTCTGGTTACTATCGAAAGTGAGAAAGCGATGATGGATTATCCTTCGCCACTAGCGGGGGTAGTTGAAGAAGTAATCGTGCAGGATGGCGAGAAAATTAAAGAAGGTGATACATTAATTACCCTTAAGGTTACACCACACGCTGCAGAACCACTAAAACCACAAGCAGGAAACTTATCAAATTCATCAAAAGAAAGTAACGGCCTTGCAGAACAACCTGTGGCTATTCAAGCTTCTAATGACCAAGCCCCTTCAGGTTCAACAGCCTATACTAGCCCCGGTACTAATAAATATGCGCGTGAGCTGGATGTTAATTTAGAGAATGTGCAGGGTACTGGGCGAAATCAGAGGATCATTAAAGAAGATATTCAGCATCACGTACGTGAACACCTGCAAGGTAAGCACGTTGCGGGCGGCAAACCGGCTAAAGCATTGGATTTTTCTAAATATGGAGATTCCACAGCAAAAGAATTAACCAAAATTCAAAAGTTAACCGCAGATAATATGCTGAATGCATGGCAAAGCATTCCCCATGTTACGCATTTTGATCAGGCAGATGTTACCCAGCTTGAAATACATCGCAAGCAATTAGCAAAAGAATTGGTAGCTAAACAAATTAAACTCACACCGCTTGTATTCGTTGCGAAGGCACTGGTTGCGACCTTAAAGAAATTTCCACAATTTAACACCTCTCTTGATACCGTTTCTGAAACACTTATTTATAAAGATTTTTTCCATATTGGCATTGCGGTAGATACACCACATGGCTTATTTGTTCCCGTGTTACGTGATGTTGATAAAAAATCGCTAGAACAAATTGCGATTGAGTTAGTCGACCTCAGTAATCTGGCAAAACAAAGAAAGTTAACACCTAAACATATGGGCGGTGCGAGTATGACGATATCTAGTCTAGGCAATCTTGGTGGACGAGCCTTTACACCCATCATAAATCCTCCCGAGGTAGCCATTTTAGGTTTGTCGAAAATGTTTAAAAATGAATTAATGCTTGAGTCAAGCGTAGAGCAACAAAAATTATTACCACTGTCTTTGTCTTACGATCATCGTGTTGTTAATGGGGCTGATGCAGCTCGTTTTTGCTCACATTTAAAAATGGTACTAGAAGATGTTTGGAAACTTATACTATAAGTACAGCTGGTTTATAAGATGAGAATTGGCGTCCCTAAAGAAATTAAGCCAGATGAATATCGTGTTGCATTACTTCCTGTCGGCGCACATCTTTTAGTCCAAGACGGGCATGATGTATTGATAGAAACACAGGCGGGACTTGGTAGTGGTTATCACGATGATGAGTATCTATCGGCTGGAGCAAAAATTGTAGAGTCACCAAATAGTTTATTTAATGAAACAGAACTAATTATAAAGGTTAAAGAGCCTCAAGAAAATGAGCTAGAAAAATATTCTGCGTCACAAATAGTGTTTGGATTTTTTCATTTTGCTAGTTCCGAGCTCTTAACGTATACAAGTCTGCAAAAAAATATTACTGCACTAGCATACGAAACATTAACTGACTCACAAGGACAATTACCGCTTTTAAAACCCATGAGTGAAGTGGCAGGTAAGATGTCTATTCAAGAAGGCGCAAAATGTTTAGAAAAACCTATGATGGGACGTGGAATATTGTTGGGTGGGGTAGCTGGAGTGGCTCCTGCTAATGTGCTCATTCTGGGTGCGGGAGTAGTAGGTTCCAATGCAGCGCGCATCGCAGCTGGTCTAGGTGCAAATGTAATCATAATGGACATCGATATTGATAAGCTTAGATATATTGATGAAATCATGCCTGATAATGTCACTACTATATATTCTGACCCACATGCAATTCAGCAATGTGCACTAGATGCTGATTTAATTATCGGTGCATTGCTGATTCCTGGCGCACGTGCACCAAGACTGATTAACCGAGAATTACTAAAACAAATGAAAAGCGGTGCCGTTTTGGTAGATGTTGCCATTGATCAGGGGGGGTGTTTTGAAACCAGTAAGCCAACTACCCATCATGATCCTGTGTATGTAGTAGATGACATTGTGCATTACTGTGTGACCAATATACCCGGTGCGGTTGCGCGTACCAGCAGTCAGGCCTTGTGCAATGCCACATTACCTTATATTCGTAAACTTAGTAATTTGGGCTTAGATACTTTTTTGAATGAAAGTAAAGGTATGCGTAACGCACTTAATATTCATCTGGGAAAAATAAAACACTTGGCTGTTGCAAACGCTTTTCCAAATTTACCGAATAGTTTTTAAATATCAATGGCCGATAAATATTTTCGTGACCTAGATGATGTTCCAGCTAAACGACAGACTAGTAATACTGCATTTCAGACAATTCTTAAAAAACGTCTCAGTAAACGCAAGCTACTGGAAAATACTGCACTCGCAGCGCTCGCTATACCATTGTCTGCAGTGGCCAATGATTCTCAAGATGTTAGTAAGCAAACTTCACTTTCATTCGATGAAATTCCACATGGCTTAGACGAACACTTGCATCTGGCAAAAAATTACTCTGCACAAGTTTTATTAAGATGGGGTGATCCATTATTTTCAGATGCAGATAAATTTCATCCTTATAAGCAAAGTTCTGCATCGCAGACCAAGCAATTTGGATATAACAATGACTTTGTTGCATACCTTCCATTTCAAGAGAAAGACAAATCATCCAATCATGGTGTGCTTGCGGTTAACCATGAGCATGTAAATAGCTCAATGATGCATCCTGGTTCACCACATGCAATCGGCTTAAATCAAGAGCGGGTGGATACAGAGATAGCTGCACATGGGTTAAGTATTGTTGAAATACAAAAACAGGCAGGTCTGTGGAATATTAAACTCGATTCAAAATTCAACCGACGCATTACCCCCTTAACTCCAATGAAATTCTCTGGTCCTGCACGTGGACATGAAAGAGTGAAAACAAAATATTTTCCTAAGGGTAATACTTGTATGGGTACCTTTGGAAATTGTGCAGGTGGTGTTACCCCTTGGGGAACAATATTAACTGCAGAAGAAAATATACAAGCTTATTTTTCAGGTAACGCACGCAACACCAATGAGTATAAAAGTTATAAAAGATTTGGCTTGCTGGGAGATAAAACAGCATCTTCTGCTTGGGGTAAATATCATGGTCATTGGAATATTGATATACACCCTCAAGCCGCCATGCATGCTGGTTGGGTGGTAGAGATAGATCCTTATGATCCATCCTTTGTGCCCATTAAACGAACCGCATTAGGTCGATGTAAGCATGAAGGCTGTGATGTGCATGTTAATAAAGATGGAAGAGTAGTTGTATATATGGGGGATGACCAAGCATTTGAATATGTTTATCGATTTGTGAGTAAAAATAAATACCATAGCGGTAATCGTAAACACAATATGTCTTTACTGGATGAGGGTGAATTGTCCGTCGCCGAATTTACAGATCAAAACACTGTAATTTGGCATTCTCTGCAGTGGGGTAGCGAGCCGCACACAAAGTCTAACGGCTTTAATAGCCAGGCAGATGTGGTTTTGGATATGCGCACAGCGGCAGACTTAGTGGGTGCAACTGCAATGGATAGGCCAGAAGAAATTAAGGTTAATCCAATTTCAGGTAATGTATTTGCGGTGTTTACAAATAATGCAAGACGTAACCCTTTAAACACTGATGCAGCTAATCCAAGATCAGTTAATCGACATGGACATATTCTTGAATTAATCCCGCCACAGCTAGACCATAGTGCGCGAGAATATAAGTGGGAAGTTTTTGTGTTAGCGGGCAACCCAAATAACAAAATTGATAGTGCTTATTTCCATGCAGATATATCTGATAACGGCTGGTTTTCCAGTCCAGATAATTGTTCGTTTGATGAAAATGGAAATATATGGATTGCAACCGATGGCTTTAACCGTTCGGGAAAGTCGGATGGCATTTGGGTGAGCTCAACAGATGGAATTGAGAAAGCCCTCACAAAACAGTTTTTACGAGCTCCGATTGGTGCTGAAATTTGCAGTCCATGCTTTACGCCTGATTTCAAAACCATGTTTTGTTCTGTGCAGCATCCTGGTAAGGGCTCTAGTTTTGATCAGCCCTCTACTCGATGGCCAGATTTTGATGAAAACATACCGCCTCGCCCAAGCGTGATTGCTATCACGCAGGACAATGACGAAATAATAGGAACTTAAAGTTATTGGTCTTTAGGGTGTACAAAATTATCTGTCCAAGGAGAAAGTTGAATAAATTCCATGAATTCAGCGCGATTAATTAGGTCATTTGAATCTTCATCGAAACGGGCAAATATTTCAGCTTCAGCTAAGTTATAAACATTTTTAGCTTCTTTCGGCCAATAGCGGTCATGTGGTTTTTTGATGATTCATTGATTTAGGTCAGTATAACTTGCCAATCTGGTCTATATATTTCTCAGTAATACTGATAATAAATAAAGCAAAAATTATGAAACAATCCTTATTTGAAAAGATCGGAGGCAAAGATACTGTAGGAAAAGCAGCAAAAATTCTATATGTAAACATATTGCGCGATGATCGCCTCAAGCGCTTTTTCGAAGGCACTGATATGCAAAAGCAAGAGCGTATGATGGGCGCATTTTTGACTAACATTTTGGGTGGCCCGTCACTTTACACTGGAAATAACATGCGGCGTGCGCATACTGATTCAGTTAAGGATGGACTGAGTGACGAGCATGTTAATGCGATGATGGAATGTGTGAGTGCGACGCTTCGTGAATTGAAAATCGAAACCGATATAATTAGTGAAGTTATAAGTACGATTGAGAAGTATCGGGACGATGTACTTAATAGATGAACTAATATCATCATTCAT